>JBIOHI010000141.1:0-5814 GCA_044448845.1 Bacteroidia bacterium | reverse complement strand
TATTGATTAACAGGGTATTTTTTTGAAAACTTTTTTTTCGCAACTTGCATTCGTGTATTTTCGAACTTTCAAAAACATTCTCATCGAAAACAAGTGGTTCTTTCTTGGGATTTGCGACTGGATCATTCTTGGGGTGTTGCTGCAAATGTGGTTCTCCCAGTTTGAGCTGACCCTGGCGATAAACAGCATTCACAACGGATTCCGCGATCTCCTGTTTAAATATTTGACGTTTGCCGGGGATGGACTCTTTGCTTTGGCATTGTTGATTTTTATTTTCATCTGGAATAGAAAATACCTTTTTAGCGCACTGTTATGCTTTTATATTCCATCGCTGATCACTCAATTGTTCAAACACTTTATTTTTTCAGATGAATTCCGGCCTGCCATCCTGATGAAAGATTTTTCGCAATTGCATTATGTGGACGGTGAGTATATTAATATTCTGAACAGTTTTCCTTCCGGTCATGCCACAGACGCTTTTGCCATCGCCACTTTTTTTTCGATCGTGGTCAAAAATAAAAAATGGCAACCTTTGTTTTTGATCCTGGCGGTTCTCGTTGCCATTTCGAGAGTATATTTATTGCAGCACTTCTTCCGCGATGTTTTTGCAGGTTCCGTGATTGGTGTGTTAACGGGAACTTTCATTTTCGCTGCCTTCCGCTTATTCTTTCAGAAAAAAGACATCACGGATTTTTGAATATCTTAAAATTTCCCAGTCCCCATTTTTGCAAACGGTAAATGATGGAAGTACGCATCACCCCCAATCCGTAAGTGATGCTCCGTGAAAAATTAATGGAAGATGCTTCGGGGAAATACCGCGTGGGACAAGTGACTTCAGCGATCTCGTAACCGGCATAAAAAACCTGGGCGGATATCTCATTATCGAAAACAAAATCATCCGAACAATTTTTGTAGTTTATTTTTCTCAGTACTTCTGCGCTGTAGGCTCTGAATCCGGTATGGTATTCCGAAAGCTTTTGCCCCATTAAAATATTCTGAAACAACGTGAGAAAACGATTGAAAATAAATTTATACAACGGCATTCCGCCTTTGAGCGCACCCATGCCTAAGATGCGCGAACCAAATACAACCGGGTAAACTCCGGATGAAATGATACTGCACATAGCCATGATGAGTTTTGGCGTGTATTGGTAATCCGGGTGAAGCATCACTACGATATCCGCATTCAGTGCAAGAGCCTTATCGTAACAGGTTTTTTGATTTCCCCCATAACCTTTGTTCTGATCGTGCCGGATCACATGATTAATTCCAAGCCTGATACCGAGCTCGGTGGTGTTGTCTTTACTTGCATCGTCCACGAGGATGACTTCATCCACGATGTTGAAAGGTATTTCCCTGTAGGTCTTTTCCAAAGTCAGCTCAGCATTGTATGCCGGAAGTACCACAATTATCTTTTTGCTATCTAACATTATTTAGTATGTATTTTTTAATGAAAATATTTGAATATTCTGATAAGTTCCGATTTTTTCTTTAATAAATGCATTCAAATACTTTCGGCTCGTGAATACTTCGCTGTCGTTTACAATCAAATATTTTGCTCCCATAGCCATAAACTTTTTTACCCTGGCGCTATCGGTTTCTAAGAATCCAAAATCCGTAAATCCTTTTTGATCCATCTTTGCGAGACAAATATTAAAACTATAGTCGGGGATATTAATCACTTTATCTTCTCTTCGTATTCCCAATTTGCGAAGGTAGGGCTCAATGGTTTCATATGCCTTTAAAGTGTGATCATATTTTTCGTGTTCCATTTTATAATAATTACCCGAAACTCTTTTGAATGTCAGATTCTCATTTGCTAAAAAGTCGTCAGAAAAATATCTTGTGCGAGTAAGAGCCGCACCATAATACATACTGTAGATAAAAACCATGAGAATACCGATTTCAAAAAACCGGGAATGATAAAAAGGCTTGTAATAGTTTTTTAATATGAACAAGGTATTCATTATAAAAAAAGGGAAAATAATCACCCAGTTTGCTAAATAATAATCGTGATAACTGAATACCTGAAAAAACAATGCAAAAAATATTATAAATCCAACCGGTAGAAAAACACTAATCAGGCTTAAAACAAGATTATTTCTTTTAAAATTCAACCAGGAAAAAAGCATACAACCGATACTAATTGTTACCACGACCGGATTGTGAAATAAAGGTAACAGGTAATTATAAAAAAGTTTTATGATTTCCTTTCTTTGGCCCCAATCCATTTCCCAAAAAGGTAAAATTCCGGTTAGAAAAATTCCCGTATGGTTTATGTCATTGTAGGATTTCACATAGCTCAGCCACTGGTATAAAAGAAAGATATGAACGAGAAAAGGAAGGATCTGTAACAGCGGGTTCGCGAATACTTTTGAACCATCTGTTTTCAATTTGCCCAGCCCGAAAAATTCAACCGCAAAACATAAAAGGATCAAAACCGGACTTAAGAATGCAGTTATCTTTAATAACGAAGCCAGTAAAAAAAATAAAGTCGAGATGAGAAGAAAAAAATACTTTGATGAACGGTAAAACAGATAAAAAAAATACCAGCCGCATAAAGCCAATGAGAAGGCGGGTACATCGGACAAAAAATTATTTCCGAAATAGGAAATCACGGGAGACGAAACCGTGATTCCCGCGATGAAAATCCCGATAAATGAATTTTGAAACAGATCGGTTGTTAATTTAAAAAGACAAAATAATCCGATACATAAGATCAATAGATTCAATCCGCGAAAAATAAATGCATGCAGCCCGAATATTCCCCACAATTTGGCTACGGTATAATAAATCATCGGAAATTCACTGATCGTTTTTCCGTTATTGCGGTAACTGGTAAAGTGAATGGATGGCTCAAGAAAAGGAAGATTTTCCTTGTAATAATTTGTAGCGATGGAATAGCAATCAGATTGCCGCCACTGATGATCGGAATACGGTTTAAAAAAAATTATCTCATTGTACCTGTTCAGAAAAAAGAACGCTGTCAGAAAAAATAAAAAAAGAAGATTGGGATGCGATTTAAGATATTTGCCCATTTTTTTATTTATTCATACCTCAACGCTTCGATCGGATCGAGTTTGGAGGCTTTGATGGCCGGATATATACCGGAGATCAATCCAACGAGGTAACACAACAGCAAACCCGCGATCATCCAAAACCACGGTATGATAAAATTTCCATGAAGCATCACGGAGACGATATTTCCTGCCGCGATCCCGAGAATGATCCCGCCTAATCCACCTATCTGGCAAATCGTAATTGCTTCGATCAAAAACTGCCTTCGTATCTCGCTTCCTTTTGCACCGATCGCTTTTCTCACACCAATTTCACGGGTTCGTTCCGTCACTGAAACCAGCATGATATTCATCAAACCAACAGCTGCACCCACCAACGTGATGAAACCAATAACGGTTGCAGCAATCGTCACGTAACTCAAACTGTTGATGAGTTCTTTGGCGATGTTGTCACTTTTCATGATCTCGAAATTGTCATCCGCAGAGACTGCAATTCTTCGAACCCTTCGAAAAACCGATGTTGCTTCATCTACCGCATTATTAAGACTTGGCACATCTTTAACGGCAACGGTGATCACAAAACTCATATTAGGTCTTGCAAAAACCTGTCGTGCATTTTCAAGCGGCACGATCACGATCCTGTCTCCGCCAAAGCCCGCTGCCGTACCTTTTGTTTTAAGCAAACCGATGACCCGGTACTTTGCTCCACCGACAAAAATGCTTTCACCGATAGGGATTTTGCTTTTGAATAATTTTGTTTTGATCTCCTGCCCGACAAGGCAAACATTGGCAGCGCTGGTAATGTCTTTGTCAGAGAAATTTCTTCCGAGCTGAATATCGTACCCCGACACATCAAGGTATTTCTCATCTCCGCCCATCACCATCACATTTGGCTCAGTCTTGTACGATTCATATTTGATGGTGCTGTTCCAGGTTGCATTCACCGAAAGGGAAGTGACCGATGGAAACGCATAATTCTTTTTGAATTCGTCTGCTTCATTTTTGGTGATGGTCTTATATTTTTTATTGGCTCTTCCGCTCACACCGAAATGAACATTGTTCCCTCGGTTTTTTATATTAAACGTGTTTGCTCCCATGTTCGAAAAGCTGTCGTTGATCGAAGCTTCAATTCCGTCTGTGGCGGTGAGAATGCCCACCAGCGCCATGAGACCGATGGAAATGATAAGTGCGGTGATGGTGGCACGCGTTCGGTTTCCCTTGATGGATTCAAATGCAATATTGATATGATCTTTTAAGGTCATCGAAGGCAAAGATGAAGATTTTTAATGAAACAACGATCACTGCATCTCAACAAAATAAAATTTATAATTTTGAATTAACCTTGCAGAAAAATATCTTTCCGTAAATTTTATTCGATGGATTTCAAACTTACCTCCGAATTTCAACCCACCGGTGACCAACCGGAAGCTATAACGGCTTTGACGGAAGGTTTGCTGAACGGGGAACATTCGCAGGTGCTGCTTGGGATCACCGGTTCCGGAAAAACTTTTACAATGGCAAACGTAATTGCAAACGTGAACCGCCCGACCTTAATAATGAGCCATAACAAAACGCTGGTGGCACAGTTATATGGAGAGTTCAAACAATTCTTTCCGGAAAACGCGGTGGAATATTTTGTTTCTTATTACGATTATTACCAACCCGAGGCTTTCGTCCCTTCTTCCAATTTATACATTGAAAAAGATCTTCAGATCAACGAAGAAATTGAAAAGATGCGATTGAAAACAACTTCCTCGCTCCTATCGGGAAGGCGTGATGTGCTGGTGGTTGCATCCGTGAGTTGTATTTACGGAGCCGGCAATCCGAAAGATTACGAGAACAGCATCATCTGTTTGCACAAAGGACAAAAACTTTCACGGAACACTCTTTTATATACGTTGGTTGATTCGTTGTATTCAAGGACCACTGCAGATTTCGGCCGGTCCAATTTCCGTGTGAAAGGCGATGTGGTGGATATTTTTCCTCCATATTCCGAAACCGCTTTCCGTGTTTCTTTTTTCGGAAATGAAATTGAATCATTGGAAATTACCGATCCCATAAGTGGAAGAAAATTTTCTGCAGAGAATGACATTGCAATTTTTCCGGCCAATATTTATGTGACACCGAAAGATGAACTGCAACGTTCCATCCGCGAGATCCAGGATGATATGGTTGCTCAGGTGGAATATTTCAAAGCGAATGGAAAATTTGCCGAAGCAAAACGATTGGAAGAACGCACGAGCTTCGACCTCGAAATGATGCGTGAACTCGGCTATTGCAGCGGAATTGAAAATTATTCGCGATACATGGATAGAAGAAAACCGGGTGATCGCCCGTTTTGCCTCATCGATTATTTTCCGGATGATTTCATCACGTTCATTGATGAGAGCCATGTTTCCATTCCACAGATTCGCGGCATGTACGGTGGCGATCGTTCGCGGAAGGAAAATTTAGTGGAATATGGATTCCGATTGCCGGCAGCTCTCGATAACCGTCCGCTCACGTTCAACGAATTTGAATCACTCATCGGGCAGACCATTTATGTGAGCGCCACTCCTGGTGATTACGAAATTAAAAAAACAGAAGGCGTGATCGTGGAACAAGTGATCCGCCCGACCGGTTTATTGGATCCCAAAATTGAAGTCCGACCCTGCATCAACCAGGTGGATGACCTGCTTGATGAAATTGATGAGCGAATAAAAATGGGGGATCGCGTATTGGTCACCACGCTCACCAAACGAATGTCGGAAGAACTGAGCAAGTACATGCTCAACCTGAATATCAAATGCCGCTACAT
>JBIOHI010000140.1:0-5828 GCA_044448845.1 Bacteroidia bacterium | reverse complement strand
TCTTCCACACTCCACAAGGCAATACGAATGGTTCTGCGTGGTTTCACATCAATGGCTTTCAAAATCCGCATCACTTCCATCATCACAGCCGAACCTGCCGCATTATCGGTAGTGCCGGTAGCAGCATGCCACGAATCGAGGTGCGCACCGATCATCACCAGTTCGCTTTTCAGGTTTTTATCCGTTCCCGGAATTTCAGCGATCACGTTGTACTGCATGGTGTCCTTATCCGAGAATTCGGTTTTTATTTCCGCTTCAAGGGTCACTTCTTTTCCTGCTTCCAGCAAACGAATGAGGCGGTTGATATGTTCGCTTCCCATTTCGAGTTCGGGCAAAACAGGTTTTGCATTGGTGGCATAAGATGCACCGTTGGTGGTAAAAAATGTTCCCATGATCCCGCCACGCGAACTGATCAGCACCGCGGCACCTTCTTCCAATAAAAATGGATTTATTTTCAGACGAAGCTCTCTCATCTTTTTTAGTTGTGCCGGGTTTTCCGCTTGCCGGTTTTCTGTTTTTTCATCCAGGCTTTTATCCATATAAATATCGTGAAGTTCTTCAGTGGTGTATCTTCGTGCATCAGGTTTCAGACCCAATACCACCGATTGAATCGGAGAAACAATTACGATTTTTCCTTTAAGCGTTCCTTTGTATTTTTCGAAATCCTGTTCGGTTTCAATTTTAACAATTACCACATTTCCGGAAATCAATCCATTTGTTCCGGGAGTCCATGCTTTGGGAATCGCGATGAGAGATTGATAATACGGAACCGTCATGGCGATGTAGGATTTCTGCACTTCCCATCCTCTTCCAAATCCACCCCACGGTTCGATGTTTGAATTTTCCATTCCCCATTCAGTTAATTTTTTTTGCGCCCACACTTGCGCATTTTTTAAATTCGTTGAACCGCTGAGCCGAGGGCCGACCACATCAGTGAGGTTGAATAAAATGTCCATTACCTGCGAACGGTTGAAGGCTTCGTCTTTTATTTTGGAGATCGTTTGGTAATCAATTTTTTCCTGCTGCGCGGCTGCGTTGAAAAACAAGAACAGCAAAAAAAGAGCTGAACTTAATCGGAATATTTTTTTCATCCTGAATAATTTTAGAAAACAATGATAAGGATTTCTGTTATTTCGCTTAAATTTATTTCATTAAAAATGAAAGCGGCATCCATCAGCGAGATCAAAAAAGAATTGCGAACGCTTGAGCTTTCAAAGTTACTGGAGCTTTGCATGCGGCTGGCCAAATACAAGAAAGACAACAAGGAACTCATCACTTACCTGTTGTTTGAAGCGGATGACGAAGAAAAGTTCATCAAAGGGATCAAGGAAGAAATGGACATTCAGTTTGACCTGATCAACAAAAGCAATATTTATTACGCCAAGAAAAGCGTCCGCAAAATTCTGCGAACAACCAATAAATTCATAAGGTATTCAGGTTCCGGTCAAACCGCGGCTGAATTGCTGATCTATTTTTGTACAAAAATGAGAACTTCAAAGATCCCTTTTCATACCAGTGCCGCACTCAACAATCTTTTTGAAGCGCAGGTCAAAAAAATTAATAAGGTATTGGAGACCATGCATGAAGACCTGCAATATGATTACCGGAAAGAGTTGGATAAGATCTCCGGTTAACGGTCTGACGCGACCTGCCCGACTGTGTCATTCAGGCGGAAATGCGCCTGGCCATAAAAACTTTTCACCGATCTTTTTTGTTCATTAACCTAAAAATAATTTCTCTTTACGGTTAATCTGTTTGATGATTCGATTTACCCGTTTAGATTCGCCCGTATTTTAAAAATGAAATTGAATAAATTTTTAGTGAGCATTTTATTGCTATTGAATGTTGCCGTTTTTGCGCAAGGGAAGAAACCAGCTGCCGGCAAGCATAGCATCAGCGGAACGGTTAAGGATTCCAAAACCGGGGAAGACCTGATAGGTGTGGGCGTTTATGTGGAGGAACTGAAAACCGGAACGACTACCAATGCATACGGATTTTATTCCCTGAGTCTCCCATCCGGAATTTACACCATCGTTTTTTCTTATACCGGTTATGATAAAATTAAAAAGCAGATCGATTTTTCGGAAGATCACAAGATGAATATCGAGATGACCGAAACTAAACGCGAACTCAAAGAAGTAGTAGTGAGTACCGATAAACCCGATAATTCCAATATTCAGCAAACGAAAATGAGCGTGATCAGGATGGAAATGAAGGAAGTGAAAAAAATACCGCTGCTGCTCGGTGAAGTGGATATCATTAAAGCCATCCAGATGATGCCTGGAATTCAGGCGGCCGGGGACGGGAATACTTTGTACACTGTGAGAGGAGGAAACATTGATCATAACCTGGTGCTGCTGGATGAAGCGGTAGTGTATAACCCTTCACATGAGATCGGATTTTTTTCGGTGTTTAACGGGGATGCCATCAAAGATTTTGAAATTTACAAGGGAGGGATTCCCGCGGAATATGGTGGTCGCCTTGCATCTGTACTCGATGTGCGGATGAAAGATGGCAATTCCAAAGAATACGGAGTATCCGGTGGACTGGGATTCTTGTCATCGCGACTCACGGTGGAGGGACCCATTGAAAAAGATAAAAGTTCGTTCATCATTTCGGGCAGGAGAAGTTATTATGATCTGTTCTTTCCGGTCCTTTCATTGGCACTGGCTCCATTCGGAACAGACCTGAATGGCATCACCTCGTATTTCGGTGACCTTAATGTGAAAACAAATTTCAAACTGGGTGAAAAAGACAAATTATTTATTTCGGGATACCTTGGGCGTGACAAGATCGGGTTGAGTTCATTGCTTGGATTTGGATGGGGAAATTACACGGCAACAGCACGATGGAATCATGTTTTTAACAATAAATTTTTTTCGAACACGAGTTTTATCTTTTCCAGGTACGATTATAATTTTGATCTCGACATTGCAAAGAATCTCAATTTTACAAGGGAAAATCTCATCACTGATTACACCCTGAAATCGGATTACAGCTATTTTTTTTCGCCAAAAAGCAAACTGAAATTCGGTGTCTCGGCAACACATCACACCTACGAACCGGGAAAAATTGTTCCTATCACTTCCGAGTCGGCCATCACTCCGGCAGCGCTGCCCGAAAAGTTTGCGATGGACTATGCGGTTTATGCCGGTCATAAATATTCTTTCACCAATCGTTTAACAGTTGACTACGGATTGCGATTTTCGGTGTTCCAGAATATTGGCACATCGGATGTGAATAGTTATCAAAACGGTACTCCGAATTATCTCGACAACGGTCAAATAAAACCCTCTGCAATAATTGGAGTTGAACATTATTCCCCGGGAAATATTTATAATACCAATTTCGGATTAGAACCGCGCTTCAATGCAACTTATCTGATCAACGAGGTGAGCTCCGTAAAACTTTCTTACAACCGCATGTTTCAGTACATGCACCTCATTCAAACCACTACGGCAAGTACCGGCCAGGAGTTTTGGACCCCAACCGACAAGTACATCAAACCTCAAATGGCGGATCAAATGGCGTTGGGATATTTCAGAAATTTTATGGACAACAGCATTGAATTCTCTGCTGAAATTTATTACAAGAAAATGTACAATACCGTGGAAATAAAAGACGGAGCCGATCTCGAGTTCAACAACCATATTGAAACAGAAATTGTGGAAGGACAGGGACGTTCCTACGGACTTGAATTATTTTTAAGAAAACAGCGTGGAAAAACAACCGGTTGGGTGAGTTATTGTCTTTCAAAATCGGAAAGGCAGGCTGATGGGATCAACAACAATAACTGGTATTCGTATCGTTTTGATCGCACGCATTATTTAACTTTGGTTGTATCACATGAACTGACGAGGCGAATTATACTTTCAGCTAATTTCATTTATGCAACCGGCGATTCCTACACACCTGCACTTTCAACCTATTCGTTATTGGGTCAGCAAAATACGCTTTATGGTGACCGTAACAGCGCGCGCGTTCCGGATTACAACCGCCTCGACCTTTCCGTGATTTTATATCAAAAGAAGAAAGAAGCGAAACCTCTTTGGATCTTTGCGAAGAGAAAATTTGAAGGCAACTGGGTGTTTTCTGTTTACAATGTGTATGGCAGGCACAATACATTTACCATTGCATACAGCCAGGATGCCACAACCGGGCAAAACATGGCGTACAATTATTATTTATTCAGTATTGTTCCTGCAGTGACTTATAATTTTAAATTCTGATGAACGGGAAAAGATTTGATTTCTATTTTACGCTGCTTTTATTTTTATTGGTATCTGCCTGCAAGGAAGAGATAACCGTGAATGTTCCACAGTCATCCGACAAACTGGTGGTAGAAGGATATATTTCAACGGAAGCGGACAGCTCGTATGTATTTTTGAGCAAAACCATTTCATACTACACCAAAGGGCCAAATCCGGTGGTAACAGATGCTTTTATACTGGTAAACAATGATACTTTTTTTCATGTGGGTTACGGTTGGTACAAACCGCATTCACCTTACAAAGGAATTCCGAATACGAATTATAATTTGAAAGTAACTTACAACGGAACCGATTACACAGCATCCTCTTTTTTGAATCCGCTGATCGTAGTTGATACCTTGAATTTCCAGATCATTCATCACGATAAAGAATTGATCGCCCCGGATGGTTACAGTGTAAGTTTCAATTTTATTTTCAAAGATGATAATCAATTCACCTATTTTCGTGATGGGTTCAAAAATGAAATGACACATGGAAAAGATTCCATTTACGGGCAGATCGTAACGTTTGACAGTAAGAATTCGCATTACGGGAACTGGCAGCCTTTTGATGTTCCGTTTTTACGTTTGCAGCCAAACGATACGGCATTGCTGCTTTTCAAATCGTGCGACCAGAATATTTTTAATTTATATAATGCCATAGCCTCCAATCAGCAAGCCGGTACGCCATTCTCCAATCCTCCGGCCAATTTACCCAACAATATCCGCGGAGGCGCCATCGGGGTTTTTGCCGCGCAGGAAGTACGTCATTTGAGAATCCGGATTACACCATGAATTCAACTGGTGTGATCGAGAACGATCTGCCAAATACTGTTTATTTTTTTGAAGAGCAAAGTGAAATGCCCTGAAGCATTTTGACTCCCGGATTTTTTCAGTTCCCATTTTCCGATCATCAATGCGGAGGTCTTTGAAAGCATTTCCACAGAGAGGATCTCAAATTTCAAAGTTCCCATGGCAGTTTTCGTGGGGTACGCTTTTTTGTAACTTTCAAGGGTGAGTTTCCATCCATGATTGATATTACTTTTACCAATGAAAATCAATGAATCGCTTTTCCAATAACCATTCATGTATTCCTCAATACTGCCGCGATTCCAGGCTTCCTGTTGCTTTAACAACACTTGTCGAATTTTCATTTCATCAGGCAATTGCTGGTGTTTTTGAGCGAATAAAACCTGGGAAACAAAAAGCAGCAGGATACAAAAGACATTTTTCATCTCGAGATAATTTAGTGAACGAAAATAACCGAAAGTTTTTGTGAGATGAAATAATTAGTTTCTTTCTGTTGTCCGACATTTAATTGAATATATCAACACCTGAGTATCTTATTTGATTCAAAAAATGAAAAGCATGGTTCTGTTCAGGTCATAACTGGTTCTCTTATTTTGAAAAGTATTTTTAGGTCGAAATTTCAACCGGACACTATTCCAACACCTCAATTTTTTAAAAAGTTTACAAAATTCTGATAATAACGTAACTAACTGATATGTATTAGTTAAAGTAAAATCCTTCTCTAAGGACTTTATTCATAATGTATTATATTACAGCAATTTATCCTATA
>JBIOHI010000139.1:0-5859 GCA_044448845.1 Bacteroidia bacterium | reverse complement strand
CTTTTTAAGTTCGGGAACAACTGGATCAACTTTGAAAGTTATGACGCCATGGGCGTGGAAGGAAAAATTGCTTTGACCAAAAAAGAAATCCTGCTGATGAAACTCCTCATCGAAAACAAGAACCAGGTGGTGAGCCGCGAGCATATTTTAAAGGTGGTGTGGGATTACACCGTGATACCAAACACGCGAACCATCGACAATTTTGTATTGAACCTTCGTAAGTATTTTGAAGAAGACGCCAAGAACCCTCAATTCATCCAGTCGGTGAGAGGCGTGGGATATAAATTTGTGATCTGAGAAAATCTTCAGGATACCTTTCACTGTTCTCTTTCGTTCACCGTATATTTGCCATTCATGTTTCGTAAGTTTTTGATTGTTTCCGCTTTTGTGTTTCCTTTGTTTTTGCTTGCGCAGGACAGGGATGAACAACTTGCTGCCCAATATTTCAACAGCAATGAATTCGCGAAAGCGCTCGATGTATATGAAAAACTTTTTTCTAAAACTCCTGCATCAAATTACATTTATGAGAACCTGCTCATTTGTTATTTTAACCTGAAAAAATATGAGGATGCGGAAAAGACGGTGAAGAAACTGATCCGCAAAAATCCCGATAATCCGTATTATCCCGTTGACCTTGGATACGTTTATAAAAAATCGGGTAAAGAAGAACTGGCGAAAAAACAATTCGATGAAATTGTTAATAAACTAAAGGGGCGAGGAGAACTCATCGTTGAGACGGCCAATGCGTTTCAAAAAAGAAATGAATTTGATCGTGCCGTTTCGGTTTACCAGAAAGGAAGAAAGCTAAACAACAATAACCCGCAATTATTTTGCATCGAACTGGCAAATTTATATGCACAAAAACGCGAGATCGGTTTGATGGTGGATGAATACCTGAACGCGATCCAAAACAACCCGGGTAATGTGGAAGAGGTTCAGGGCTATTTACAATCGTACCTCGAAAATGATGCGGAATACGAAATTCTAAAACAGGGTTTGCTGAAAAAGAATACCGCGTTTCCCGGCAACGAGACCTTTTCGGAAATGCTCATCTGGATGTTTGTTCAGCGAAAAGATTTTACCAATGCTTTTGTTTCTGCCAAAGCCCTGGATAAGCGTTTCAAGGAAGATGGAAGAAGATTGGTTGAACTTGGTTACCTGGCGGTTTCGAACGAAAAATTTGATGCCGGTTCTATTATTTACTCTTACATCGCCTCACTCGGAAAAGAAAAACCTTTTTACATCAATGGCCGGCTTGGTATGCTCGAAGCGAAAAATAACAAAATATTTTTCGGCTCAAGTTACAGCGAAACCGATCTGAAAATGCTCGAAAAAGATTACCGTGATTTTCTCACCGAATTCGGAAAGGATTATTTTACGGCTCCTGCCGAACGTGACCTGGCAAGGCTTTACGCGTATTATTTGAACGACCAAAACGCAGCCACCGAATTATTCAACGAGCTTATTGATATGCCAAGATTGGATGAAAAATTCAAAGCCGAATGTAAACTCGAACTGGGTGACATCATGGTTTTGAATGGTTCCGTTTGGGATGCAATGTTGTTGTATGGCCAGGTTGATAAAGAATTCAAGGAAGATCCGCTGGGGCAGGATGCGAAATTCCGCAACGCCCGGCTTTCCTATTATCTTGGTGAATTTACCTGGGCACGTTCTCAACTTGATATTTTGAAGACCGCCACCACGCAACTCATCTCCAATGATGCGCTTGAGCTTTCGCTTTTAATCCAGGACAACACACCCGACAGCAACGATGAAGCCTTATTAATGTTTGCCCGTGCTGACCTCAATTTTTTTCAAAACAAATTTGAGACCTCCATTCTAATCCTTGACAGTATCAACCTGCTTTATCCACGTCATCCACTCGATGACGACATCCTGTACAAGCGTGCTCAAATTTTCCTGAAGAAAAAAAATTATCAAAAAGCGTGTGACTATCTGCGACAGTTATTAAACGAACATGGTTCGGATATCCTGGGTGACAATGCGCTCTTCTTACTGGCAACGATCACCGAGAAAAACCTGAACGACAAACCAGGAGCAATGAAGTTATACGAAGAATTCATTGAAAAATATCCGGGGAGTTTTTTCCTTACGGAAGTACGCAAGCGCTACCGCAGCCTACGCGGAGACCAACTCAACTAAAATTGCATTTTTAATTCTTTCAATATGATCATTTACAATGTGACCATCAATGTGGAGGACGAAGCACAAAAAGAATGGCTTGAGTGGATGAAAACCATTCATATTCCTGAAGTGATGAGCACCGGGATATTTTCTTCTCACCAGATCGCATGCCTGCTAACACGTCAGCCTGATGAGACCGGAACCACCTACTGCATCCAGTACTTTTGTGAAAACCTGGAATTGTACGAAAGGTATCAAAAGGAATTTGCACCCAAACTCCAGGCGGATACTCAAAAAATGTTCGGTGGAAGATTTGTTGCTTTCCGTTCGGTGATGGAAATGGTGTGAACCGGTTAAGAATCTTTTTTATTCTTGATCTTGTCAAAAACCTTTTCCATGTGAAAAACATAGTCGAGGCTGTCATCGATCACAAAATTTAACTCGGGAATAACCCGAACCTGGTTTTTTATCTTTACTGCCAGTTCGTGCCTTAATTCTTTCACATGGAGATTAATGGTGTCGAGCATTTCCTGGTTGTTTTTCGCCTGCAAAAAACTGAGGTACACTTTTGCATAACCCAGGTCGGGCGAAACGTTGACGGAACTCACAGTGATGAATGCGTTGTTAAAAAGTGATGAACGTTTTTGTTGAAAAATATCCGCTAATTCTTTCTGCAACAATTTCGAGAATTTTTCCTGCCTGATACTCATTTTGCAAATATGCGGGATAAAATGCGAACTAAGAAATTCAAATTTATTCCCTGATATTTGCCCGGATCCGACTGACTATTGTACTGAATGAAAGGCTTTCTTAAACTTATCCGTTATGCAGTCCCTTACAAGGCTTATGCATTCCTGAATGTATTTTTCAACCTGCTTTCTTCTTTGTTTGAGGTGTCGGCATTGGCGCTGATCATGCCTTTTCTAAATATTCTTTTCAAGCCAGCCGAACTGATCACCGAAAAGCCGGAACTTTCTTTCAGCTTCAATTCCATTTACGGCATTTTCAAGTTTTATATTTCCGGAGTTATCCAGCGAAACGGACCGGAGACCGCTTTGATTTATATCAGCACGCTGGTGGTCATCATTATTTTCATTAAAAATATTTGCCGGTACCTGGCATTGTTTTTCATGGTTCCGTTACGAAACCGTATCGTTCGGGATATTAGAAATAATTTGTTCAGTCATGTGTTGATCCTGCCCCTTGCTTATTTTTCATCCGAGCGAAAAGGGGATCTCATCACACGCATGAGCAGCGATGCGCAGGAATTGGAATTCGCGATCATGAGTTCGCTCGAAGCGCTGTTCAAAGAACCTGTCACGATCATCATTTCTCTTTCCGTTTTGATCTGGGTCAGCCCGATTCTTACGTTTATCGTGTTGGTTTGCCTTCCTTTTATTATTTTGTTTCTTGGCCGTATCACACGGAAACTGCGCAAACAGGCAAAGCGCGGGCAGCAACATCTCGATTCGTTGGTATCCATGTTTGAGGAAACGCTTTCCGGAATTCGCATTATAAAAGCTTTTAATGCACAGGAATTTTTAAAAAGAAAATTTAAATTTCAAAACGAAAGTTATACTAAAGTGTACATCATTGGTAATCGTTTCCTCGATGCTGCTTCACCTATCTCCGAATCGCTCACGGTTTGTATTCTTGCATTCATTCTCTGGTATGGAGGAAAACTGGTGTTACACCACGAAAACGGCCTCACAGCAGATGTATTCATCGGGTTCATTGCTGTTTTTTCTCAACTCATACCTCCGGCAAAATCTTTTTCGGTTGCTTACAGCCGAATGCAAAAAGGACTGATCTCGTTGGGAAGAATTGAGGAGGTTTTGAAAAGTGAAGAGGTGATCATCCAGAAAAAAGACGCAAAAGATATTCATTCTTTCAACCATTCTATCGAATTCAAAAATGTTAGTTTTTCTTACAACAACGAACCGGTCCTGAAAAACATCAACCTGAAAATTGAAAAGGGAAAAACCGTTGCACTGGTTGGCCCGTCTGGTGCCGGAAAATCCACACTCACCGACCTGATCCCGCGTTTTTACGATCCAACCGAAGGACGGGTATTGATTGACGGAACCGATATTCGTGACTTTAAAATACTCGATCTGCGCAGCCGGTTTGGAATGGTTTCACAGGAATCTATTCTTTTCAACGATACTATTTTTGGCAACATCGCTTTTGGCGAGACCAATGCCACCCGCGAAAAAGTAGAAGAAGCGGCAAGAGTTGCCAATGCGTATGATTTTATCCTCGAAACAGAAATTGGTTTTGATACCAACATTGGTGACCGGGGCAATAAATTAAGTGGAGGCCAAAAGCAACGCATCAGCATTGCCAGAGCGGTTTTCAAAAATCCCGAAATCCTGATTCTTGATGAAGCTACTTCCGCACTCGATACTTCTTCCGAAAGGTTGGTTCAGGATGCGCTTTCAAATGTGATGAAAGGAAGAACAACGGTGGTGATCGCGCATCGACTTAGCACCATTGTGAATGCCGATCTCATCGTGGTGTTGAATAAAGGAGAAATTGTTCAGACCGGCACTCACCAGCAATTGCTCCAACAGGTGGGGCTTTACAAAGAACTGCACGATATGCAGAAGCTGGCGGAACTTTGAGTGAAATTTAAATCATCCGGAAATTTTTGTACTCGAATAACCGCACTCCGAATGTTTTTTCAATGTTATAAAGAAACCAATTCTTCAGGTTGAATTTTTTTTTGCGGATGTCGTAATGAAACGCCCAGTTCATTTTTGTCAAGCGATTTTTCATCACCTCGGGATGTGTTCCTTCAAATTTTTTGAGCGAATCAATAAGCGAATAATCAAATTCATTTGCCTCAGAAATATTTTGTTTCATCCATTCGTCATCGTGCCACATCTTATGAAATGTTTTTTGCTTTTCCTGCTGGCTTCGCGGATCTTTCACCCATCCGTAATGGTAAATTTTCCCTCCCGAATTTTTGACTTTTAGTTTCTTTCCGTTCTTGCGGAATCCCTGTGCATCGCGATAGGAGCGGATGCTTTTATCGTTACGAATCACGCGAACTTCATTGTGGTACCAGGTTCGCGAATCTCCGACAAAATCATAACTTCCGTAAAAATGATCGTATTCAAAAAGCAACCCTTCCACCTCATTTTGCTCTTTATACTTTTCGCATGAATGCAAAATGGCATCGAGGTCTTTTTCGTGAATCACTTCATCGCCTTGCAGGTAAAAGCACCAGTCGGAATCGGTAGAAACCGCATCGAACGCTTTGTTGGTCTCATCCGCCAAAACTTTTCCTCCTCCCCGCAAATTTTCATCCCACACCGTTTCGATGAGCTTTATTTTAGGAGATGCGATCGATTGAATTAATTTCAACGTTTCGTCTTCCGACTTTCCCACCGCTACAATGTATTCGTTAACGATCGGCAAAATACTTTTAATGGACTCCACAACCGGGTAATCAAATTTAACCGCGTTGCGAACAATAGTGAAACCGCTAACCTTCATTTTTAAATTCAGTTTCCAAAAATAAACTAATTTCGCTCGCTATTGTTAATAGAAGAATGAATCTTTCTCAACTGAAATACGGCCAGCAGGCTGAAGTGAAGAGCGTGACAGATAACGAACTTTCGCTGAAGCTTCTCGAAATGGGACTGCTACCGGGAGAAACGGTTTCCCTGGAGAACATTGCCCCGTTTGGCGATCCGATCGCTATACGGG
>JBIOHI010000138.1:0-5882 GCA_044448845.1 Bacteroidia bacterium | reverse complement strand
TGATGCATGTTTAGGTTTAGAATATTTTTGAACCTATCTTTACCACCAAAATCATTCAGAGAAAATGTCAGAAGGAATAATGGAAAAAAAACAAGATTACACTGCCGAGAATATCACGGTATTAGAAGGATTGGAAGCCGTGCGCAAGCGCCCGGCAATGTACATTGGGGATGTGGGGGTACGCGGACTGCATCACCTGGTTTACGAGGTGGTCGACAATTCAATTGACGAAGCGCTTGCCGGTTATTGCAAAAATATTTTTGTAACAATTCATAACAATAATTCAATTACCGTTTCGGATGATGGTCGTGGTATTCCAACGGGAATAATGGCAAAAGAAGGTAAGTCAGCTCTCGAAGTGGTTATGACCGTGCTTCATGCCGGGGGGAAATTTGATAAAGACAGTTACAAGGTATCCGGTGGATTGCACGGCGTTGGCGTGAGTTGCGTAAATGCGCTTTCAACGAAACTTGTTGCAACAGTTCACAACGAAGGAAAAATTTTTCAGCAGGAATATAGTTGCGGGAAACCTTTATATGATGTGAAAGAAACAGGTGTAACCGATAAAACCGGTACCATCATTCATTTTCTTCCCGATTCAAGCATTTTCATCACTGCAGAATATAAATACGATACGCTTGCTTCTCGTATGCGCGAACTTTCGTACCTCAACAAAGGCGTAAGCATTACTCTTACAGATGAACGTTTGGATGAAAACGGAAATAAAAAAGAAGAAACATTTTACAGCACCGGAGGATTAAAAGAATTTGTTAGTTTTCTTGATGGAACCCGCGAAAAATTGTTACCTGAACCCATTTATGTTGAAGGAGAAAAAGGAGGAGTTCCTGTGGAAGTGGCAATGATATACAACACGGGCTACACTGAAAACCTTCACTCCTACGTGAACAACATTAACACGATCGAAGGTGGAACTCACGTGGCAGGTTTCCGCAGGGCTCTTACCAGAACGTTAAAATCCTATGCCGAAAGAGAAGGTATGTTCAAAAACCTTAAAATTGAAATTGCAGGTGATGATTTCCGTGAAGGATTAACCGGGGTTATTTCTGTGAAAGTTCAGGAGCCGCAATTTGAAGGACAAACAAAAACAAAGTTGGGTAATAATGAAGTCACCGGAGCAGTTGATACGTGTGTTGGCGAAATGCTGAATAATTATTTGGAAGAAAATCCGAAGGAAGCGAAGTTGATCGTGCAGAAAGTAATTCTTGCTGCAACAGCACGACATGCTGCAAAAAAGGCACGTGAAATGGTGCAACGCAAAGGGGCGATGAGTGGAAGCGGGTTGCCGGGAAAACTTGCCGATTGCCAGGAAACGGATCCTTCACTTTGTGAAATTTACCTGGTGGAAGGAGATTCTGCCGGTGGAACAGCAAAGCAGGGACGTAACCGCGTTTACCAGGCCATACTTCCACTGAGAGGAAAGATCCTGAACGTGGAAAAAGCACTCGAACATAAAATCTATGAGAACGAAGAAATAAAAAATATGTTCACCGGTTTGGGAGTTACCATCGGAACGGAAGAAGATAACAAAGCGCTGAACATGAATAAACTCCGGTATCATAAAATAATTATCATGACCGATGCGGATGTGGATGGAAGTCACATTCGTACTTTGATCTTAACGTTGTTTTTCCGGTACATGAAAGAACTGATCGAGTTCGGATATATTTACATTGCCCAACCTCCTTTATATTTGGTGAAGAAAGGAAAAGACGAAGAATACTGCTGGACAGAACAACAACGCGATGAAGTGGTGATGCGTTTGGCAAAAGGTGGAAACCCCGACAGTGTAGGAATCCAGCGGTACAAAGGTTTGGGAGAAATGAATGCCGAACAATTGTGGCAAACCACCATGAATCCTGATACGCGAACTTTAAAGCAAGTGACATTGGAAAGCGGTGCTGAGGCAGACCGGATTTTCAGTATGCTGATGGGTGATGAAGTTCCTCCTCGCAGGGCATTTATTGAAGCCAATGCGAAATATGCGAATATTGACGCGTAGGGTTAGATGATAGTTTATAGTTCATAGATCATAGAATTGCAATCCAAAACCATGAACTATTATCTATGAACTATTAACTTTTTCAAAATGCAAACCTTTATCTCCATTTTACGCGGAATAAATGTAAGCGGGCAGAAAAAGATCCTGATGCCCGATCTGAAATTACTTTACGAAGAAGCCGGGTTCAAAGATGTTGTCACTTATATCCAAAGCGGGAATGTGATCTTTAAAACCAAAGAAAAATCCGTTGCAGGTATTGGTAAAAAAATAGAACAAACCATTTCAAAGAAATATAATTTCGAGGTACCTGTTATTATTCGTAATGCCGAAGAAATGGGAAAAGTGATCGCTGAAAATCCGTTTAATGGTCAGAAAGGAATTGATATGGAAAGATTGTATGTTACTTTTCTTTCCGTAGTTCCTGTATCAGAAAAAATAAATAAAATTGCCGGGCTGGATTTTTCACCCGATAAATTCATCATCACTAAAAACGAGATCTATTTGCATTGCCCGGTATCTTACGGCAACAGCAAACTATCGAATAATTTTTTCGAGCAGAAACTTGGTGTTATTGCCACTACACGAAACTGGAGGACGGTGAACACGTTATTTGAAATGGCGAACAAAAAATAAAATTTCTATAAAAATATGTCAGCAGCGATTGAATTATTTAATAAAATATGCAAAGAAATTCCTGACGTGAAGGACGGAAAAATGTTTGGAGCAGCGTGTATCAAAACTCCAAACGGAAAAGCCGGGGCCATGTTCTGGAAGGATTGCATCGTGGTGAAACTGGATGGTGAAAATTTTAAAGAAGCCCTGAGCCTTGATGGATCAAAACTCTTCGAACCCATGGAAGGACGGCCGATGAAGGAATGGGTGCAGATTCCGTTCTCTCACAAAAGTAAGTGGAAGAAATTTGCGGTTGCTTCTGTGGAGGGAGTTAAGAAGTTGAAAAAATAGATAATTGGTTGATAAGTTATAGGTTGATTGGTTGACAGGTTAAAAAATAAGGAATTCCTTTTAGTTAATTCATCCGGTCTTTTTCAATTTTATCAAAAACTTCTCCGTTTGAATTTTAAAATCATCGGGGTTGAAAAAATTCAGGTCTATGATCTGCCAGCTTTTTGTAGGCACGATAAAATCATAAATATCCTTGGAGATGGTAGCTTTAATTGGCATGTCGAAACCGCTCACGGTATTCTTCCACCTGAAATGCAATTCGAGTTTCGAACCGGTATCTACAATTTTATATTCCAGTTCGGGTATCTCCGTTTGAAATAAATATTGTTCGAAAAATTTCGTCATGTCACGGTGTACATTCTCACTAAAGAAATTTACGATCTGTTTGGTGGTCACATTTGATTTATAAAATGCCTGGTTCAGTTTGATCAAAAGGGCGAACCAAACCGAATCATTATCGATGACACTCCGCAAGGTGTGCAGCACCCAGGTTCCTTTATAGTAAATGTCGTTGTCTTTTCTTCCGTGAAAATACACATCGTACGGACCGATCATAGGCTCTTTATTCTCGATCAGTTTTTTTTGCTGCCTTAAATAATTCAGGTACGACTGATACCCGTAATTACATTCCACGAATAATGCTTCGGCATAGGTGGTGAAAGATTCGTGTATCCACATTTCAGCAGGATCCGTGCAACTCAAGCTGTTTCCAAACCATTCGTGGCCGCTCTCGTGAATGATGATGAAATCAAAATCGTATTCATTCTTTTTGTAATTGTTCCCATACGCGATGCAACTCTGGTGTTCCATGCCCCAGTAAGGTGTTTCCACCATTTTGTAACCGTCATTCCAAAACGGGTAGGCACCGAAACGGAGTTCAAAACAATTCAGCATGTTGGTTACATCGGTTGCCAGATAATCTTTTGCTTTGCGTTCATTTTCTTTCAGTACATAAAAGTCGAGCGGCAGATTTTGTTCGATGGTATTTATTTTTGAATGATAGATCTCGCGGAAGTGAGCATAATTTCCCACATTCACCGTGATATCGTAAATATTGATCGGGTTGCGGACTTCCCAAGTGTATTGAGCTAATCCATACTTCAAACGTTTTGCAGAAACCAGTTTGCCATTCGAAACGCCCACTAATTTTTCGGGAACGATGAGGCGAATTCTCACACTGTCGGGTTCATCGCTCAAATGATCCTTGCACGGAAGCCAGCAACTCGCGCCTAAACCTTCGCACGCCAAACCAACCCAATCGGTCCCGCTGGAATCCTTCGCCCATACAAATCCGCCATCCCAGGGCGCTTTCTTCGCCTCGACAGGATTTCCGTTGTAATAAACGGCAAGTTTGTGCAACTCATTTTTTTTCACTTCTTCTTTTAATGAAACAAAAACTGCATTGCTGTCACGGGTGAACGAAACGGATTTTTCATCAAGCAACATGCTGTCGATCTTTAAATTTTTGAACAGGTCGATTTGCATTTTCTTAAAATCAGTCACCACGAGAAAGGTAATGATATTTCGTGCCGTGATGAATTTTTTATCCGGTTCGATGCGGATGGTGATGTCGTAATGCTTCACGTCAAAGCAGGTGCGCAGGGGCGTGAGTTTGCCGTGCAGGTAATCGTAGCGCGTGAAGGAATGTTTTTCCTGCGCTGCGAGTTGAAAGGAAAAAAGAATTAAAAGTAAAAAGATGATGGAGTTATTCAAACCGGAAAATTTTTCAAATCTAAAATTAATTCCATGATTTTGTTTTTGTGATGTAGAACACAAAACTCTCCTCATTTTCCAAAATAATTGATTTGTTGCCGAACTTGAATAGATTTGCCGCAATGAAAATTTTGTAACCCATGCCGAACGGGATTTTAAAGAACAAGAAAGGAATCATTTTCGGGGCGTTGAACGACAAGTCTATTGCCTGGAAAGTAGCGCAGCTTGCCTATGCCGAGGGTGCCACCTTTGTGCTTACCAATGCCCCCATTGCCATGCGATTTGGCGAGATCAACCAGCTTGCTGCCGAATGTGGCAACGCGCAGGTCATTCCATGCGATGTTAGCAAAGATGAGGACATGGAAGAACTGATAGAAAAATCACTGGAGATCCTTGGCGGTAAGATCGATTTTGTCCTTCATTCCGTAGGCATGAGCATGAACATCCGCAAAGGCCGTGATTATGCCGATGTGGATTACAAGTGGATGCACGACACACTCGATATCTCCGCGATTTCGTTTCACCGCCTCATGCAGTGCTGCTGGAAACAGGATGCCATGAACGAATGGGGTTCCATTGTTGCGCTTTCCTATATCGGTGCACAGCGCATCTTCCCTGATTACCATGAAATGGGTGATGCAAAATCACTGCTCGAAAGTTATGCCCGCGGCTTCGGTTACCGGTATGGCAAAGAGAAAAAAGTGCGGGTGAATACGATATCCCAATCACCGACACCCACCACAGCCGGCTCGGGGGTGAAAGGTTTCACCGATTTTTTTGATTATGCAGGTGCTTTGTCGGCGCTTGGAAATGCCAGTGCCGAGGATTGCGCCAACTATTGCGTTTCGCTTTTCAGCGATTATACCCGGATGGTGACCATGCAGAATCTTTTTCATGACGGTGGTTTTTCCCACACCGGTTTCAGTTATGATCTTTTAAAGATCTTCGGTAAAAAATCTGAAGAACAATAATTTCCACATTTGAAAATTTCTTTTTCTTTATTATTTGAAACAAAAAATTTATATCGCAAGTCGAACCGCACGAAGAGTGCATCTTTTTAATTCATGAAAAAAATATTTTTAACGTTATTCCTTTCTGCTATTTCCCTTGGAGCGTTTGCGCAACTCGAGGAAAAACACGATGTCGAACTATTCGACAGTTTTAAGAAAGACAAAGAGCTCCGGGC
>JBIOHI010000137.1:0-5917 GCA_044448845.1 Bacteroidia bacterium | reverse complement strand
GAATATAACTGTCGTAAAAGAAATTTGCACTAAAGGAAATCTGCAAGAATATGAGGATGAAGTTTCTAATATTGTAAATAATATAGAAAACCATGGATTTGGAGTCGCACCGAGATATGACATCAATAAATCGTCTATTGCATGGGATCAAAAAATAATAAGACCAAGTTTAAAAGAAGCATCTAAGGGAATTGCAATTATTTGGGATTTGCTTCATGAATATGGTCACGCAATTGATGGAGAACCTAAAGAACCATCAGATGAAAGAGAAATAAAAGCGTGGGACTATGCAAGAGAGATGCTTTCTAAATATCCTAAATTGCATGAACGGATTGAAAGTTTTGAATCTCGAAGAGTCATTTGTCTCAAGACTTATGGGATAAATGAACAAAATAAATAATCATATTCAATTTTCGAAATTCATAAATTATAAATACTCGCCAAAAAATCTCTCAAAGACGATTACATTCAAGTGAAATAAAAATCGAACCCGTTGCAGAAGACATTCAATACCAGAGTCTGGACAGGGAGAGTTGGGGAGGAAGTTGAATGATTGAAAACCTTCAACTTTAGAATTTAAAATACAACCCGGTCTCGCCTGTAAAATTTACTTCATTAAAATTGTCGTACGCGGCATATCCCATCATGATATTGAAACCGATCCTTTTCACAATAATGAATTCGATGCCGATACCCAGCCCGTTGTTGAAGTATTGATCGGTTTGCCTCCGTTGCTGCATATTATTATTCGGATCAATGTAATTCACCGGTTGTGAATTGTAATAAAAATGATTGCCCTGGTATAAAAATAAATTTGCCGAATGTGTTTCGACCAGGCGGTACAGGAAGGTAAGCCCAACACTATAAATATTTGTTCCGCTGGCGTGATAAGGAGCAAAATTAAACTGGACCCCGCATCTTGACGGAGTGTACCTGAATGATAATCCGTAGCCGGTGGTGAATCCTGCTCCTGCACCGACACCATATTTATAGTTGGTTGTATCGGGACTCGCAGAATTTTGTCCGTTCAAATTTTCAACAGAGAAAAATAATAATACGAGGATGAAGAGGTAATGGTTCAGCGTTTTCATGATCATAAAAAAAGGGCGTTATTTTTTATCCTGTCTTTTGCTTCGGGACTCTCGTTGCCGTAACCGATGATAACAGCAAGTTGAACCTGTTCCGTGCCGGGAATTTTCAACCGGGGATACAACGGGGTATGCTCAACAAACTTTGCCAAACCAACGGGGCAACTTTCCAAACCAATCGATTTTGCAGCAAGCATCATGTTCTGTGCACACATTCCGGTATCCAACTCAGCCCATTCGTTATCTTTCGGTGAAGTGATAAAAATAACAACAGGGGCGCTATGAAATATCGGGTCATCCTCTTTGATAAAATCTTTGCCGTGAGAAAAATGCAAAAAATCTTTCGTGGTTTTAAGGATGCCTTTGAATCCCGATCTTAAAATTCCTTTGAAAGTTCCGGAGATGATCGCTTTTGAAAATTCTTTGATGTCATTTTTATTCGTCAGCACATAAAATTTCCAGGGTTGCTTGTTGATGGCGGAGGGTGCCATTCTTCCTGCATCAATGATCTGTTCGATCGTATTTCTTTCTACATTCAGGTCTTTAAATTTCCTTATCGCCCTTCTTTCATAAATAATTCTGAAAACATCATTTACAAATTCTGCCCGATTTACGGGTACAATTTTCTTTAAGGATTTCATGTTAAAAAATTTCTATTCCGGAATCAAATTAAATTGAATGGGTGCTTAAGCCGATTGACTCTGGTCAGTTTAAAATTTGATTTTGCGCATTTTCCTGTTTGAAATACAAGGTTTAACCGAGTGTTCAAATGTTTTTGAGGAAAAGGATCATCAGGATGTGGTTGACGATAAAGCGTAAGGTTTTGATATTTTCTGATTAAAATCATTTAATCCTTTGACGCTGGTCAAAAACCAAAAATAACCCTGAAAATACTTTTGACCATCCAAATTTTTAAAAATCACATCCAATGAAAAACAGCGTACTTACCCTTTCGTTTGCCGCGATTGCCTTTGCATTCACATCATGCGGTTCAAACCAGCAGGCTGCCGAATCAACTGAAAGCGGAGCAGCCACCGTTTCTGCCGAAGCAACTTCTCACGGTCAGTCAGGAGTGAATGACGAATTTTCAAAACCCGATATTGTTAAAGTGGCATCCGGGTCAAAAGATCACACCACGCTGGTAGCCGCAGTTAAAGCAGCCGAGTTGGTGGATGCACTTTCGAATGCCGGTCCGCTTACCGTGTTTGCACCGGTGAATGCAGCTTTTGACAAACTTCCGAAAGGAACCGTTGAAGGATTATTGAAACCTGAAAAGAAAGGAGACCTTCAGAATATTTTACAGTATCATGTTACCACAAGTGCATGGCAAACCAATATGCTTACAGATGGATTGGTGCTTGGAATGGTGAACGGAGATAAGGTGACCGTTACCAACAAGGATGGAAAAATACAAGTGAACGGTGCAAATATCATCGCTTCCATTCCTGCTTCAAACGGAATGATCCATGTTATCGATGCCGTGTTGTTACCTCCTGCAAAAAAATAATGGAATTTGTTTACGTTTTTAAAATTCAAAACGAAGTTCAGAAATAAGAGCTTCGTTTTTCAAAAAGAAATTTTGACCTGACAAATATCAGCAGGACATTTGACCAATATCAAAATCTAAAGAGAACAACAATGGCAATTTTGTACCTACATTCGCAACCTAACCCATAAAAAACATGAAGAAATATTTTGTCATCGCATTAACAGCAGCCGCGATCTATAGTTGCGGTTCATCAGAAAGCAGCAAAACTCCCGAAGAGCAGCAGCTTGCTGAAGGAAAAGGAATCGGCCATTACACCAATGTTACGCTCGGAGCCATTGATCCGGCATTAGCCAAAAAGGGAAGTGACCTGTTCCAGTTAAAATGTACTCCATGCCATCGCCTGACCAAAGATAAACTTGTTGGCCCCGGATTGAAAAATGTAACGGTACGAAGAAAACCGGAATGGATCATGAACATGATCACCAACCCGGCCACAATGACCCAGCGTGATTCGGCTGCAAAAGGTTTGCTCGAGATCTGCCTGGTGCAAATGCCCAACCAACAATTTACCAGTGACGATGAAGTTCGCGCATTGCTTGAAAATTTCAGGAACAATGACGCATCACAATAAATAAATACCGATTAATTAAATTTCTATGAAAAGTACAATGAAGAAAAACACGATCAACAAAATGTTCCTTGCAGCATTTATGTTGTCTGCTGTGCTGATGGTCTCATGCACAGGTAAGAAAAAAGCAGGCTCTGCCGTTTCCGGAGATGCCGCACAAAAAGTGTATGTTGCTCCCGGCAAATACGATGAATTGTATTTGTTCAATTCGGGAGGTTTCAGCGGACAGGTTTCTGCTTACGGATTGCCTTCCGGCCGCCTGCTTCGAGTTATTCCCGTGTTCTCGCAAAATCCCGAGAACGGTTATGGATATTCCGAGGAGACCAAACCCATGTTGATGACCTCTCATGGTTTTCTTCCCTGGGACGATTCGCACCATCCCTCTCTTTCCAGGATTGATGGTAATTATGACGGAAGATGGTTGTTCATTAATGCGAATAACACACCGCGCATTGCTCGCTTAAATCTTTCTACTTTTCATACCGAAGAAATTATTGAATTGCCAAATTCCGGGGGAAATCACTCCTCGCCATTCTGTACAGAAAATACCGAGTATGTTGTTGGCGGAACCCGTTTCAGTGTTCCGATGGGCGACAAGTTAGATGTTCCCATCAATTCCTATAAAGAAAATTTCAAAGGCACTTTGTCGTTCGTTAAAGTTGATAAAGTGAAAGGAACAATGAACCTTGCATTTCAATTATTGGTTCCGGGTGTTGACTATGACTTAGCCCGTGCGGGTAAAGGCGTTTCGCATGGCTGGGTATTTTTCTCCTGCTACAACAGCGAACTGGCAAACACATTGCTTGAAGTGAACGCTTCGCAAAAAGATAAAGACTTTGTGATGGCTGTGAACTGGAAAAAGGCCGAAGAATATCTTGCTGCGGGTAAAGGCAAAAAAATGAAAACCCGGTATGCACACAATATTTATGATGAATCCACGCATTCGGCTACTTCAACCATGATAGAAGAAGTTACCATGCTTGATGTAAAAGAGTTGAAAGAAATTTGTTATTTCATTCCTTGTCCGAAATCACCACACGGTTGCGATGTGAATCCTACCGGGGAATATATTGCTGCATCAGGAAAACTGGCTGCCGTGATACCGGTTTATTCTTTCAAGAAAATGCAGGATGCTATTGCCGCAAAACAATTTGACGGGGAATTTGACGGTGTTCCTGTTATCAAATACGAAGCGGCACTCGCAGGTGAAGTGGAAAAGCCCGGACTCGGACCATTGCATACAGAATTTGACGACAAAGGATTTGCTTACACTTCCATGTTCGTTTCCTCTGAGATCGTAAAGTGGGAAGTGGCAACACGCAAAGTGGTTGACCGTGTACCTACTTATTATTCGATCGGGCATTTGTGTGTTCCCGGTGGTGATTGCAAAAATCCATACGGAAAATATGTGATCGCTTTAAATAAAATTACCAAAGACCGTTATTTACCTACCGGACCTGAACTTGCGCAATCAGCACAACTTTATGATATATCAGGTGATAAAATGAAACTGTTATTGGATTTCCCGACTATTGGTGAACCCCACTATGCACAGGCGATCAAGGCAGACCTGGTAACAAAGAACCAGATCAAAGCATACAAATTGGAAGATAATAAACATCCCTACGCCTGTATAAAAGAATCGGATGCAAAAGTGGTTCGTAAAGGTAATGAAGTTCATGTTACGGTTACCATGATTCGTTCGCATTTTACTCCCGATAACATTGAAGGTGTAAAAGTGGGTGACGTAGTTTATTTTCATGTTACCAACCTCGAACAGGATTGGGATGTTCCACACGGATTCGCTGTGAAAGGCGCTGCAAACTCAGAGCTTCTCGTCATGCCCGGTGAGACCCAAACCATTAAATGGGAACCTAAATCAGTTGGAATATTTCCATTCTATTGCACCGATTTCTGTTCGGCATTGCACCAGGAAATGCAGGGATATGTGCGCGTTTCTCCCTCAGGATCTAATACACCCATATTATTTGGAACGAACCTGAGCACCGAAAAAAAATAAAGACATTTTAATTCCATGAAATAGTGAAGGCTGAAGTTGCAGGATATTTTTTTAAACAACACACCGGTTACCCGGGTATTAAAAAAGTGGATGCACCTTCAGCTTTTCTATTAGATACTAAAATGAAAACCTATTCACGAATAATCATTGCCTTTTGTGCCTTGTGCATGATCGGAGCTTATTTTTTTCCGCTTTGGCTCATCACTCTCGATGCACCTCAATACCCGGAAGGACTTACAATGAATTTATGGATCGATAAACTGGCCGGGGACATCAATACCATCAACGGATTGAATCATTACATCGGGATGAAACACATGAGTACTGAGGAATTTCCCGAGTTCGGTTATATGAAATATATCGTTGGTGCATTGATCATTTTTGGATTGATAACCTCCATTGCGAACAACAAAAAAATATTTTTTATTTTTACCTGTTCCTTTCTTTTGATAGGAGTGATAGGTGTTTATGATTTCTGGAAATGGGAATACGATTACGGACATGTGCTGAGCCCTACGGCTGCCATCAAGGTACCTGGAATGTCTTACCAGCCGCCACTTCTCGGGTATAAAGACCTGTTGAATTTTACTGCCGGTTCATTTCCCGACATTGGCGGTTACGCGGTAATTATTCCTGCGTGCATTTCTTTTGCAGTGTTTATTTTGGAATGGTTTTTCTTAAAATAGAAATAT
>JBIOHI010000136.1:0-6066 GCA_044448845.1 Bacteroidia bacterium | reverse complement strand
TGTATAACGTGGTTGTATCAAACAGGATGGATGAACTGTAATAATAACCCGTTATAATTATCCCATTGCCGCCAATAATAATTTTCTTCACGATATCATTCCCATTTCCTCCTGCATTCTTCGCCCACATCACATTTCCGTTCCGATCGTACTTCACAATAAAAATATCGTAACTTGATCCGTTTTGATTTGTGTTAACCAAGGTGGTTGAACCAAAATTAATGGACGGGCTGTTATAAATTCCGGCAACATAAATATATCCATAATTATCGGTGGCAATACTTTGTCCCCGGTCGTATCCGATCCCGTTCGAACCTTGCTCCCATTGCCAGTCTGGAGTTTGCGCGAAAGAAAATGTAAGGAAGAATGTAAACGCGATACAGAAAGTGAGCCGGAGAAAAAAATAGTTCATTGTATTTAAATGCTCAAAATTTATCTTCCCCTTTTTGAGCATTCAAAATTAAACTCTTTATTTCTTAAAATTTTCTTAATAATAAACGGTGAGAGGCATTCCCGCCTGTCCGCCCGTGCCGGTAAGGACGGGAATGACATAGTCGGGCAGGTCGCGTCAGACCGTTAAAAGTAAATTTGAAATTAAAATCAGAAAGATAATTCAGAAACTCTCACTTCACATTTTTCGGATTCAATTTACTTCTTCTCATGCTGTAAAAAAAGTAAACCAAAAATCCCATCAGCATCCAGATCAAAGCGCTGAGTTGTGTTTGTGCCGGCAGGGAAACGATCATGGCCATGCAAACCAAAATACCAAGGATTGGAACCAATGGAACCAACGGAGTTTTGAACGGGCGTTTCAGGTTGGGATCGCTTATGCGCAACAACCAGATGCCCGCACTCACCAATACGAACGCGAACAAAGTTCCGATGCTCGTGAGATCACCTGCTACGCTCCCGGGAATAAATGCCGCGAACAATCCTACAAATACAAACAAAATGATATTGGATTTATACGGTGTACGGAATTTTGAATGCAGATCGGAAAATGCTTTGGGTAGCAATCCATCGTTTGCCATCGAATAAAAGACACGTGATTGCCCCATGAGCATAACGAGGATCACTGAAGAAAATCCGGCAAGAATAGCAACGGTAATTAAGGTGGCAAGCCAGCCATATCCGGCCATATAGGTTTGAATGGCGTAAACAACCGAAGCTTCCTTTCCGGCTTTCACAAAATCGGTGTACGGTGCAACACCGGTTAGAACGTGTGAAAATAAAACATACAAAATTGTGCAGATGGCAAGTGATCCGAGGATCCCGATTGGCATATCGCGTTTCGGATTTTTTGCTTCCTGTGCGGCAGTGCTCACCGCATCAAACCCGATGAAAGCGAAGAAAACAATTCCGGCACCCGTGAGAACTCCTCCCCAACCGTGTTTGAAAAAACCTTCATAACCGGGAGTGTTTTCCGGAATAAAATAAGGGGTGTGGTTGGCAGGGTTGATAAATTTCCAACCGAGAAATATAAAAATAAGTACGATGGAAACTTTTACAAAAACGATGATGGTATTGACGATGGCTGATTCGTGCATTCCTTTTATCAAAAGCAATGTGATACAAAAAAGAACAAGCAATGCGGGTAAATTCATAATACCTGAAACTCCTGCAGCCGAAGATTCAAAAGGCGAATGGCACCACTGGTAAGGAATAACTCCACCCAAAAGATTATTGAAATATTCGCTCCAGGCAATGGCGACTGTTGCCGCACCCAGGGCATATTCTAAAATTAATGACCAGCCAATGATCCATGCCACAAATTCACCCATGGTGGCGTATGCATAAGTATAAGCGCTTCCAGCGATCGGGATCATGGCTGCGAATTCGGCATAACACAAACCGGCAAATGCACAACCCAAAGCGGCAACAGTAAAAGATAATGTAACTGCCGGACCTGCATGTTCACCGGCTGCCGCAGCGGTCCGCACAAACAAACCCGCCCCAATGATCGCCCCGATGCCAAGCGCGATCAGGTTTCCAACACCCAGTGTACGCTTCAAACCTTTATCTTTATCGTCCGACTGGATAAGGAGCTGCGTTAAAGACTTTTTCCTGAAAATACTCATGAGCGAAATATATTTTACTTTCGCAATATAAAATTAATCAGGAATTAACAAAGGTGTAATGTGTCGTTTACTGAAAAATCGTAAAACGGAAATTGTGTTTGCCCTGGCGATCCTTTTGCTGGTCGCGTTTACCGCAGGTTGCCGGCAAAGGTATTGGTACCGCGTGAAGGTTGATATGTTAGGTTCGTTTTACCCGAAAGAGAAAACCATTCACCTCACCGTGACCAACATGTCAAAAAAATATTTATCGCGGATGTTTGAAAATAATATGCGGATGTATTGCCTTCAGCGGTTAAAAAAATACGGTTACATAGAAACCACCAGGGATACGGCTGATTATAATTTTACCCTTATGTTCTGGGTTGATTCGTTCCATGTAAAAGGAATCTGGTACATGCCCATAGAGCTTCGAACATATACTCCTTATGATTATTCACACAGCATTTACCAGCTTACCATCCAATATGATTTACGGTTTTTTAAAGACAACGTTCATTTTTGGGATTTCAAAAACCAGATCTATTTTTTTAATAATGAAAACAAAGATCTGCGAAGAAGTAAAAGCATGATGCGGTATTCGCTGCGGCAATTGCCGGATTGAAATCACAGGATCTTCACGAGGATCTCTTTCATGAGTTCCTGCGGAGAGGCGGAGACATTGTTCATGCCTTTGCTTTTCAAATCGTATTCGTGCATCACGCGAATGCACTTTTCGAGCTCGGCAGCTGAATATTTGGATGAGGCTGCCATGTAATCTCCTACCTGGAAATAATTGAATCCGAATTTTTTTTGCAGTTCCCCGCGGTCGCGGATGTTGCTTTGCTTGACGATATATGCCTTATTGAAAAAATTATTCAGGTTGATGAGCGTACCGATGATGGAGAAATCACGGTTGCGGCTCATGTAATGTGCAATATGAAACGCCCGTGCCGAATTCTTTTTCGAGATGGCACCGATCAGTTCAAACACGTTAAATTCCTTGCTGATACCGATCTTCAATTCCACATCGGTGTCGGTTATTTCATTCGAATCTTTCTTGTCGATAATTAATTTTTCCAGCTCGTTGGCAACCTTTGAAAGATCGCTTCCGAGTGAATCAGCAACCAGGTCGACCGCTTTTTCGCTGATGGAAAACTTTCTTTCTCTCAGGAACTGAATGATCCATTTTTTTAAGGCATCCTCGTATAATTTCCTCGATTCGAAAACCACGTGTTTCGAAAGTGATTTATAAAAAGTGGTTCGCCTGTCAACCTTTTCTTTTTTATAACAGATCACGAAGATTGTTGTATTAACAGGCTTCTCAAGGTATGGTATGAATGCATCCAGCGATTTCATTCCCTGGGCTTCTTTTAAAATGATCACCTGGTATGGGGCCATCATCGGGAACCTGCGCGCGGTAGAAACGATGTTCATCGCATCGGCATCTTTCCCGTAAAAGATCATCTGGTTGAACCCGCGCTCTCCATCATTCAGCAAATTATTCTCGATAAAATTACTTACCTCGTCAATGTAAAAATGCTCCTCCCCGAATAAAAAATAAACGGGTGCATATTTCTTATTTTTAAGATCAGTTAGTATTTTATTAAATTCTGAAATACCTTCGGCAGCCATAACAAATGAATCTCAATTTTCCTGAATACAATTTTAAGGTGAAATCGGTCGAAAATACTAATTATATTTTCGACATTATCCGCAAAAAATTTGTAGTGCTCACTCCCGAGGAAAACGTGAGGCAGCACCTGCTGTGGTATCTCATCCATGAAAAAAAATATTCAGCATCGCTTATAGCTGTTGAAAAGGGACTCCGCCTGCATGGAATGAAAAAGCGTTTCGATCTTCTTGTGTTCGACCGGTCAGGAAAACCCCGGTTGCTTGCCGAGTGCAAAGCTCCCGAAGTAAAGCTCACCCAGAAAGTATTTGAACAGATCGCCAACTACAACCGCAAATTCAGGGTAAGGGCATTGCTGGTGACCAACGGGATCCAACACCTGATGTGTGTTTATTCAGAGGATTTCGCCACGTACGAATTTGTAAATGAGATTCCCGGAGAAGGTGCGAAAGGTGAGATCGCCGGAATAAAAAATTATTGACTTTTATCACTATTTTTATTTTAAATTTGAATAATATTTGAAGGACTATTTAAGAATTATGAAAAGTATACTATTCTGTCTGGCTGTATTTATTATCCTGGAAGGATGTAAACCTAACTATTCGACTTACAGGGAACCCCGAAAAGCCAAACGTTCCTACACAGGAAAAAAAAGTAAGGATAAATGGATGGACATGAAACGCGATGATATTCTGGGTAACTGAGTTTGCGTGTTATAATGCGCACCTGTTTCTTTAAATTCATTTAATAAAAAGAGGCAACCTTTTCAGAAAAACGGTTGCCTCTTTTTATTTAAAGATGTGTTGAATTTATTTCACGACATTAATTTTTTGCGTGAAGGATTTACCGTTACCTTCCATCTTGACGATGTAAATTCCATCGCTGGTTGTGCTCAGGTCGACATTAATCAATTTGTCGGAAGCATTGACGCTGATGGTTTTTATTAATGCACCGATCACGCTGTAGATTCTGATCGTTTGAATTTCGTTTTCGCTGTTGAGTTCAATGACGAACTTCCCGTTGCTCGGATTGGGATACAACTTGTAATTCTCACTTCGGGTAATGGTGGTTACTCCGTCTGTGTGATCGATCACATGAACCAGCCGCTGTTTACTTACTGCGCAATTGGATGATGGATCGCAAACGTTGTAGGTCACATAATAATAACCCGGTATATCGCTGGTCACATTATTTTGCACACTGATGAATGAATGAAGCGTAGCATCGGTGTAATAATTATCCGTGATGTAAACTCCGGGATCGGTAAACCCGGCAAATCGCAAAAGTTCATAGGGGTTGTCTCCCGTTATATGGATCACCGGGGCAATGCGGTCAACCACGTGAACCACCCGCGAAACACTCGAACAATTTTGTGACGGATCACACACATTGTAAACTAAAGTTACATTGTTAAGTATATCCATCCTCACCGTGGCAGGGGTAACCGTGGTGGTGAGCGTGTTTACAGGATAGTAATTATCGGTGGCAGTTACACCGGGATCTGAGAAGGATTTGGAAGCATCCACATCCACGGTAATATCCAGGGTTCCTTTGAGGGTTACCACCGGAGCAATCAGGTCATCGATCTTTATGACCACGGTGAGCGGAGTTGCCACATTCCCGGATGCATCGGTTGCACGATAGGTTATAGTATAATATCCCATTACATTCGGATTGATGGAACCACTTCTGTTTGGAGTTCCCGGCGGATCATAATTATCTATGGTTCGCACGATCACGTTATCAGCGAAAGTAGTTCCGATCTGGTAACGTATGTTGCCTGTGGCAGGATCAATTTTGGCTTTGGTTGGATCGGTGATGTAAATGCTGATGGTTGGTTTGGTGGTATCGGCAACTATAATGGTGCGGTAGCGGGTGGTGCTGAATCCGAAGGCATCGGTCACTTTGTATTTAACCTGGTAAGTTCCCAGCCATCGGTGTTGGGTGTTCCCGTAGTCACGATCAGTTGTGTGATGTTGTTGCCTAAGTTGTCTTTTGCCGTTGCTCCCGTTTCGGTATATGGATAATGTACTCCTACCATCACCGTGTCTTTTCCGTTGAGCAGGATGGCGGGACCGGTTTGGTTTACTTCCACCTGCACAATGCGCGTTACCGGAGCCGATACGTTTCCATACAGATCGGTTGCCGAATAAGCGATGGTGTAATATCCCACCCGGCTGGTGTCAACCGTGCCGGTGATGACGATCCGGTTGCTGATATTTCCCTCCAGGTTATCTATGGCCGTAGCTCCCAGTTCGGTGTAATGCTTATTCACTTCGATCTTTTGAACGGCCGGGCCGATCAGGGTTACCACCGGTGGTGTGATATCCTGCCCGATGATGATGCCGTAGTCTTCAAAGCATCCGATCTGCGCATAAT
>JBIOHI010000135.1:0-6079 GCA_044448845.1 Bacteroidia bacterium | reverse complement strand
GTTTCCTACATGACCATTCTTATCATTCTTTCTGCCGCTTTTATTTATTTTATCTCCGGGAGAAAAGAAGTTGCCGCCACGGTGCTTCGCACTTCAGGAATGCTTTACCAGGAGCAGGCTGACAACAAGATAAGCAACATGTACAATTATGAGATGGTGAATAAAACTTTTAATACTCAAAAGGTAGAATTGAAAATTGCAGGGTCACCTCTTGCTGAATTAAAAATGGTTGATCGTAACCAAAGTACCTTTCAGCTCGGGGAGGATTCACTGGCGAAAGGTTCTTTCTTCGTGATCTTTCCGAAAAATGAGATCAGGGAAAATAATTCAGAGATCAAATTGCAGGTGTTGAGCAACGGAAAAATAATGGATGAGATCAAAACAAATTTCATCGGGCCTGTGAGCGGGAAGAAGTGAAATGGCGAGGTGGTAAAGTAGAGAGAAGTTTAATGATTGATGGGTTGATTAGCAAGCTAATTAAAAACTAACCAACTCGCTGTCTCTCAATTTTACTATCTCAATAACTGATAACAACAAACAACAAACTACATTGAACTGGGGACATAAATTACTTTTTTTCACCATCCTTTTCATGCTGTTCATCACCGGACTGGTGTTATATATTTCTACGCAGCATGTGGAACTGGTAGAAAACAATTATTACGAAAAAGGTATCCGTTACCAGGAAGTGATCGACCAGAAAATGAATGCTGAAAAATTTCTTTCCGTGTCGTTGGATTCCAATACAGGTTCCATTGTAATAAAGCCGTTGGAAAAATTTGAGAAGACGGCTGTTTCCCTTTTGTTTTATCGCCCGTCGGATAAATCAAAAGATTTTAGCACTCACTTCGAGTTGTTTGACACCTTACCTTTGGCATACTCATACAACCTTATGGACAAAGGAACATGGAGGTTGAGCGTGAGGTGGCAAAACAATAACATTCCGCATCTGATCGAAAAAGAGTTTATTTTAAGATGATCATCCTCACGGCATTTCTCACCGGATTATTTGGAAGTTTTCATTGCGCAGGCATGTGCGGACCGATTGCGCTTGCACTTCCATCAACCGGAAATGCTGTTCATGAAAAGATATTTTCGAGATTGATATACAACGTTGGTAGAATTTTTACGTATGCCTTCTTTGGAGCCTTGTTTGGAGCATTGGGTACGGGATTGAAACTGGCAGGTTTGCAACAAAGCATCAGCATCGGAGCTGGAATAATTATAATCATTTCTGTTTTGCCGAGCGGAAAATTCTCGTCCGGATTTTCGCTGAAATTTTTCTCCAACAACATTTTTGGAAAATTATTTCAGAACAAGAATTTGATTTCGATGTTTGCAATTGGTTTGCTCAACGGGCTTCTCCCCTGCGGCTTTGTTTACATCGCACTGGTTGGTTCCCTTGCAACACAGGATATTTTTCAAGGTTCTCTTTTTATGTTTTTTTTCGGTTTGGGAACTTTGCCCATGATGTTTTCAGTGAGCCTGATCGGGCAATTTCTTTCAATTAAAATCCGTTCACGCATCAATAAATTTGTTCCGGTGTTTGCTGTTTTTATTGGTTGCCTTTTCATCATCCGCGGAATGAATCTCGGCATTCCTTACCTCAGCCCGAAAATTTCCCAAAATGCTGCGCAGGTTAAAGAATGTTGTAAGCCGGAGTAAAAATATTTTCACTTTAAGAATTTTCAGATTTGACTTTCATCGAATAAAAAAACCGGACATCATTTCTGACATCCGGTTTTTTTATGCTTATTCTGTTACAATCTTATTTGGTAATTTTTACAAGGCGGGAAGTCTTCGTGTTTTCTCCCTGTGTAATTCGAATGATATACATTCCATCGCTGTAGTCTGAACCCATTTCCTGGCTGAGGCTGCCACCACTTGAAGCCGATTCAATCAGTTTCCCGGTCATATCGAACACATCAATCCGGAACGGTTCGATGGAAGAACTGAACAAACGAACATTAAAGCTGGTGAGAGCAGGATTCGGATAAACATTCACGTCAAAATAATTTTTGATCAGTCCTGATTCGTCAGCAACTGCTCCCGTTTTATTAAAGCTGCTTGGACAAACTGTATTCGTATTCCAGTAAAAACCAACATAACCCTCTGCCTCTATTTCCTCCCCGATAAACATACCTTTCATCACTGTTGGAGCAGAATAATCTCCATTGATAGATATATCACCCTGGGCATACACATTGGCTGTTATACTGGATCCCTCATCTACGCTGAAATCATTTCCAACGTAAATATTAACGAGGTAGTTGTTGGTAGTATTGAAGTGAACACCCTGTTGAATGTTCAACGAATTACAAACTTTGATAACGGCACATTGTGAGAATAAGATCGTAGCTCCTTCATCCACTTCCAATCCCTTGATGTAAATATTTTGTGAAGTGAAGGTGACCGTTGCATATTTTCCTACCACCATTTCCCCAATGACCGAATCCGTGATTGTTGCCGTTCCGTAATTCGAGATTCTTTTGTTGCCGCTTCCACTGCAGGAACTGTGATGACTATGGGTACAACCAATGCCAATGCATGAGTTATGATGACCGTTGCTGCAACTGCTGTTGCCGCAATAGTGGTTACTTAAAAATGCAGGTACTATTGTGGATGGCATCGCAGAATATATTTTATTATTTGCTGCACTATAAGATCCTGTTAAAATATGTTTTGCTCTAACAAATGTTCCCGTGGCCGTGGCATTCGAGTAGTTTTCAAAATCTGCATCATCATCATCATCGGTGCTTATTACTCCAACACCGCCATTATTTATGATCGAATGGTTGTTGAATTTGGCTGTTTTATTAGCGATGACCGAGTAGGATGAAAGTAAATTATTTGAATTGTAGCTCACCGTGCTGGAAGCGGTTGCCATGCAACCATGCGAGTTCGTTACTGTTACGAAAAAAGTACCCGATGCGTACACATTGTAAATCGGTGTTGAAGGGCCATTAGTCCAGTTATAACTGTTAGCAGTTGGCGAACTTGCCGTCAAAACTACTGCGCCACCCTGTGAGAATCCCTGAGTAACTCCCTGTGAGATGCTCGCTGTCGGCACAGCACCCACAACAGTTACCGTAGAAGTGGCTGTTGAAATATTTCCACTTGCGTCAGTCACCGTTAAAGTCACCGTATTGTTTCCAATGTTTGAACATGTAAATGAATTCGGAGAAACACTCATGCTGGCAATGGAGCAATTATCATAGCTGCCATTGTCAACCTGCGCAACCGAAATCGAAGCAGTTCCGCCCGACAAGGTCACCGTTATATTTTTCGCAATTGCAGTTGGTGCGGTATTATCCCGAATGGTTACTGTTGCGTTACCTGTCGAGCTGTTTCCATTCGCATCCGTAACAGTAAGTGTAACCACATTCGATCCGATGTTGGAACAGTTGAAAGTTGATCTACTCAAACTGTATGACGAGAGAGAACAATTGTCGGTTGAACCATTATTTATTTGCGAAGGTGTTATGTTGGCAGTTCCTCCGGCATTCAATGAAATGGTTACATTTTGTGTTATTACCGTCGGTGCAACATTGTCCTGTACTGTAATCAAAGCAACTCCGGTCGACACGTTGCCACTTGCGTCAGTAACCGATAAAGTATCATAATTGAGTCCGATATTCGAACAATTAAAACTGGTTTTACTTAAACCATATGAAGAGATCGCACAGTTATCGGTTGAACCGTTGTTGACCTGTGACGCTGAAACAGTAGCGGATCCGTTTGTATCCAGTTGTACCATTATATTTTGAGTATGTACAATTGGAGCAATGCTGTCAAGAACCGTTACCGTAAATGAACAGTTCACACTTCCGCAAGAATTCACAGCCTTTATAGTTACTGTAGTGACGCCTTTGTTAAACGAACTCCCACTTCCTGTTCCGTCACCGGTTCCGGTAGTTGCTCCTGTAAAAATGTAGCTTAATGCTGGAGCAGGTATGCCTGCCACAAAAGCTGAATAATTTACGGTTGCCGCACAATTATTGGCCGAAACATTTGCTGTTTGATTAGAATTAGAAGGACACGCAGTAAAGTTTGGTGAAGTATTCACACTTACAGCAACAGGAGTTGAGGTAGCCGAGCAACCGTTAACCGAAACGATCACCGAATAATTTCCCGGAGTGGTTGCATTATAACTTGAACCCACCCAGAATGTGGTGCTGCCGGTTCCAAAAATATTTACTCCATTATTTAACCAAACGTAAGTGTAACCGGTGCCGGTGTTTGCACTTAACGTTACTGAACTGCCCGGGCAGATAGTCGTATTACCTCCGCTTGAAATGTTAGCAGAAGGAGGTACGAATGCATTACACATTCCCGAAACACTTCCGATGATCCAATTAGAAGAAGTTCCTGAAAGTGTGAATGAATATAAAATTCCATTATTCGACCCAACGGCATCAAACAATGTATCCACAGTTGGATTGCCTGATGCGATCATACCTTCGTTAAATTTATAATAAGCAGTTATTCCTGTTTGCCCGGAAGCCAATTCACAACTTACGCTGCTTTGAATTTCTCCGGGACATAAGGAACGATTCCAGAACCTGAGTTCATCCATGTCTCCATTGTAAATAACCGAACCATTAGTTCCGTTGCACACACTCGCTCCAATGGTCAAAGGGTAGGAATTATTTATATTAGCTGTGCAGTTTGCCGAAACATCCAGCGTACCATCCACATAAAGCTTCACAATACCGTTGCTGCGGGTGGCTGTTACCTGGTGCCAGTTTCCATCGTTGATGGGTGTATTTCCTAATAGATTTAAATAAGGTGAATTGTTGTTATCCAATTCAAAATTCAGCTTACCATTATTAGCTTGTAAACTGATAAAATTATCATGACCACAACTTCCGCGTTTAGAAATAAGATACATCAAAGAATTGGAAGTAAAACGAACACGCATTTGAATGGTAAAATCATTTGCCCCCACATTTCCCAATGAAGTATTTACTGAAATGTAATTTGTTCCATTTCCGAAATTTAGGGCTCCTGCACCGGGAGAACCAAATGTTACAGTTCCATTTCCGGTTTTTACTCCGGCAGCATTGCTTTGGTTTGTTCCCGAATTATATGAACTTCCACCACCACCTGATCCCCATACACTGCCGTTAAATCCGTTTCCGCCACCACCACCATTGTAACCTCCGCCACCACCCGAAGCACCGCTGCAATAAGCAGCACCGCCTCCGCCACCGAATCCACCATGAACATACACTTTAGAACAATTATTATATCCCACGCCACCTGCTCCACCCAACAAAGGGTAAACTCCTCCGGTTGCACCCAAAGTGGTGACACCTGTTCCGCCTGAGGTTAGCCAACCTGAACCGCCTCCGCCTCCAGGATATCCGGCTGTTGAGGTTCCTCCTCCTCCTCCTTTGCCACCGTTACCAGCAACTCCGTTACCAGCACCATTGCCTGAAGAAGTTGGAATTGAATCTGCAGAACCGGCACCAGCTATACCAGTGCTTCCGGATTTTCCGCCTCCACCACCAGCTCCAATTAAAAGTACATTTCCCGTGTTTCTCCATACAAATGTTCCTCCTCCACCTCCTCCATCATTGTTTGTTGCCATTCCGCCCTGACCGCCAACCATAACACTTAATGTTTCCCCGGGAAGAACAGTAATCGTCCCGATGATTTTAGCACCTAATCCGCCTGAATTACCACCCTGAGCTCCTGAGGCATTTATAACGATAGAATTCACTCCGGCAGGAACTACATAGGTTTGCAGTGAACCGGTGTAATTAAAAGTTTGTAAAATACTTTGTGCGTTGGTTGAGGATAAAAAAACAAATGAAAACAACAGCGTATGGAAACATTTTGATAATTGCATTTTGTAGAATAGTTCAGGCGATTTTTTTTGCATTTTTTTATTTTATATCGATTAGTTTAAATTGATTTTAAATGGTTTATATCAAAACAAATTTTATTTACTACGGAATTGATTTCATCTTTTAATGTAGGTTTTTGCGTATTTTGTGTAAATTGGATAGGTTCAAAAATATCAGGAATGAGTTTCTCGAAGAACCAAATTATTTAATCAAAAGGTCAACTAATT
>JBIOHI010000134.1:0-6096 GCA_044448845.1 Bacteroidia bacterium | reverse complement strand
CTTCATCCGTTTTGTTTTGTTTGAGAAATGCAAAACCAAGATTTGTTAATGCTTCAACTTGTTTCTTATTTTTCGAAAGTGAATTTTCGAAACCCGCGATCGCCTCATCTGTTTTATTTTCCGAAACCAGGAAAGTGGCAAGTTTATTTAAGTAATCAAGGTTGTCACCGGCAATAGCCACCGCTTTGCGATACCAAATCTCAGCAAGCGAATTTTGCTGAAGGTTCTGGTAAGCTTGCCCGATCCTGTAACAGGTCATGGGATCATCAACTTGCTGAACGGAAACATTTTTTATATTAAAGATTATTTCACCATATTGTTTTTTCAAAAACAAATAATGGATCAGTGAATGAATATTTATATTTTGCCCTTTGAAAGAAAGGAAATAATTTGCCGAGTCGAGTGAAATTTTTTCTCCTGTAAACTTTTCGTAATAATTTAAATACGCATCGGCTTTTGTTTGAACATCCGAAGCTTTATTATTCACACAATAGATTCCTGCAAACTCTTTTATTCTTTTTATTTCCGGTTTTCTTGCCGGGATCTGTATCCTGTGATCTGTGATGGTAATATGAGGAATGTCGATGGCTCCGGACTTTGGCATGTGGCAACCCACGCAATTATCATTCACCGATTTCCTATTCTCCATTTTTTCTGTACAGGAATTTTTTATTTCATGGCAACCGGAACACGCATTATTGAAAACTTGTTTTCCGGTAACTTTAACGCTGATGTGTGGGTTGTGACAGGTGATACACGAAAGAGTTTGTCCAACTGCGCTAAAGCTTCGATGGATAGATCGTTTGTCGCCTGCCTGCCGCTCCAGGGCTTGTTGGGCAGGCAGGTTTGTGGTTTGAGGTTGCGTTACGGATTCTGTTTTAAGATAGCACTTGCTCATTTGTAACCGCTGTGAATGGGAAGCCATGATGAATTCATCTTCGCGGCCTTTATACACCGGCATATAAACTTCCATAAAATCCGAAAGGTTCATTCCGGGCCGGAAATCCGAAAATATTTTTCCATTTTTAAGAATCGTGTTGCCCTGCAAATGACATCGTTGGCAAACATCGATCTGCCTGTCGCGGCCAAGCCTTCGCGGGTTGACAATCGTGTAATCAATTTGCTTTGAAGTGTCGATTATTTTTCCCGCAAGTTTTTCTTTCACATGTATTTCACCTGGGCCGTGGCATCTTTCACAATCGATTCCACGTGGGATTTTTGTAAATTTATTCAAAGAGTTTGAAACAAATTCCGGCATTGCATTATGACAACTCATGCATTCAAAACCGATCGCCCGGTTAAAATGTGAATTTGCACCATTCTCAAATCCCGGTGGAAGATCCCATTTTTTTTGTTGCGCGTACCAGGTAAGCGGAAGTTGATAAAGATATCCGTTTACATTCATCATGTGCGAATTGGTGTGTTGTCCTGAACCAACAATGTAATCAACTTTTTCAATGCGTTTGTAAACGGTATCTTTTTTCTCCAACCTGAATTCCATGATGTACATTGAATCTCCGATGAAAAAAGGATGATAATTCATGTTGGAATATTTATCAAACACAACTGAATGCTCTGAAAAATCTGCTGCACTCTTTTTTCTCGAAGCCACGTTGAAGGATTGTCCCATTCCGGTTTGAATAAACGAATTATAAATCGTAAGGTGGCAGGAACGGCAGGTTTCAATTCCCATATATTTTACCGAGTCACCATGATTCAAATAAGTATTATTTTGAAATGTTTCTTTTTTTTCAAACGAAGAATTACAAAAGAAATTGAAAAAAGAAATCAGTAAAATGATGAGGAGAAAGACCGGGAAACTTTTTTTTGAAATCTGCATCGAGCAAAAAAATATTCAGTCGGAATTTAAGTTTTGCCACTCAATCATTCCGCCTAAAAGATTCCTGACATTGCTAAAATTATTTTGCATCAGAAAATTTTTCGCATGTCCACTCCTGTTACCTGAACGGCAATAAATCACCACTTCTTCATCCTGTAATTCGTTTAGTTCATCTAATTTATAAGGCAAAATGCCAAGAGGAATTAATTTACCTCCAATGCTGAACGCTTCGTGTTCAAAGGGCTCGCGCACATCAACCAGGTTGATTTTTTCACCGTTGTCCAACCGTTGCTTTAATTCTTCACAGGTAATATCTGCCATTTTTTAGCGGTTTAATTTTGATTGATGATCATTTTTTTCACAACCTGGTTTTTATTCTCATCCGTTAATTTTAAAATATAAATTCCCGAACTGACAGAAGGAAGACGAAGCACGGAACAATTAACATCAGAAATAATTTCCCTGCCGGTCATATCCATCAATTCGGCTGAATATTTTTTTTGCAGCCCGGAAGAGATATAGATCACATCGTTTGCCGGGTTCGGGTAAACGGAAATTTCATCGGTTTCTTTTTTAACTTCATCCACACCCTGGGGCTGATTCAGCCATTTACCAACTATCGGCCGCATCATCAACGCGCCCGTGAGTTGTGTCTGGTACCAGATCGAATCATCAAATGTTTTGAAATACATATTCGGATTCACGGCATACTGGCCTTTGAGCATAAAATTCTGATCCAGCCCTACATTGAGATCAAAAACCTGGTATTGAAACCAGCCAATATAAAAATGACCGCTCACGGGTACCGGGTTCTGAAATTTAAAATAATAGAATCCATTAATGGTATTCATATACTGGGGCCCGGTGACTCCCTCACGGTATAATTCTGTTTGGCCGGTAGCAACAGGTGGGAGCGCCACATCCTTCCAAACACGGAACTCAAACGGCCGGTTGCTCACGTTCTGAAAAGACTGGTTGAAGAACACCGAAATTCCGAAAAGGGTATCCGGTGTATCAATCGTATATTTCAAAGCAACCATACCCGGGTAATTTGCAATGGCGTAACCGGCTTCAGCACTTCCATCATCGTAAGCGAAATAATTACTGAAATTTGTTTGGGTGTAATACACATCGTTGGATGGAATATTATCGTTGGTAGTTCCTCGCTGCACTGCATATTTACAGGTGAATGAGACTGTATCTGCGGAGGGGGTGAAGAAAGGAGTTAAAGTTGGTTTGAAATGTAAAATAATAGAAGTGTCTTTCCCTGCGTCCAATCTCGGGTAACCGCTCGGGAAGTTGTATACCTGGCTTGGTTGCTGGTTGTAAATTGAATATGAATAAGTAAAAGAAGTATAGCTAATACTATTATTTTTCACGAAGAAATAAGATGTGTCGGCCAAAACGGATCCCGAATCCAGGACAAAGTGTTTCCACGGCATCGAAGTATAATTATTCAATAAAGTAAAAGGAGTGCTGGATATTGCAAGGTCATCGTAGAACAGGTCATTTTGCGATCGACCTTTGTCGAGACGAATATAATCGAGGTTCCAGTGATTCAGATTACCGGTTTGGCTGCCGATATTTTTAAAACGAAATTGAAAATCGTTATGCAGGAATGCGCTGTCAACCAAAAAAATGATCTGAGTAAATTTTGTCGGGGAGTACTGTGGTGCAAGGCCTGTCCAAACATTTACAAAAGAATTCGGATCGGAAGACGAATTTCTCATTTCCACGATGAATGAATCACTGGCACGGGGTGATTGACCGAGCCCCATCGGTTCTATAAAAAAACTCAGGTAAACCGAATCTGTTCGCTGGTAAGCTGAAAGATCGATGGATTGTGAAGTTAACGTATCACAATACGTTCGCAGGAAACCATAAGCATTTCCCCTGCTGTCGAGCCCGTCAAAAGTTGCCACGTTAAAGCTTGGCGGGTGAAGAGGGAAATTATTATTGATAAAGACCGCTTTGTTTAGCCATTTGGTTTGATCCGGGTAAATGGATGAAGTTGAAAAATCTTCGATAAACGGAATTTTTATTTTTTTATTGATACTAAATCCGGAAACGATCCATTTTAAGGTATCATTTGAAGTGTAATTGCATTTATTGATAATGCGAAACTGAAAATAGGAAGTCCGCATTTTACCGTAATTTACCTGCTTATTGAACAGGATAAATTTACCATTCGTATTTCCCGGATAAATGACCTGCCGAAACCAGTTGCCGATATTTGATTTGAATTCGACAAGGATCGAATCCGAAGGTTTTGCATTTGGCATGGCCATCAATGAAAAACAAAGAAAAACGGAATCGCTTATTGCATAACGGGTGAGATCAATAAAATTGGAAGTCAGTGTATCTGCAAAACCGCCTCCAGCTCCTCCGTTATACAAATTATTATTTTCATCAAAGGCATCGAAAACCGCTACTTTATTCACTCCCACACCAAGTGTGGCGCCATTCGCTACCTGGGTTTTGCCTTGCTCCCAGTAGAACTTTGAAGGAAAAGAATCTGAAGTGGTGGATGAAAAGTTTTCATAGCCCGGGGCATTCCATTTTAGGGTGAAAACAAAATAATGCAGTAAAAAATCTTCCGTGTTGGATGAAGTTAAGTTCGTGTAATTGATGAACCGAAAAACCACACCACTTATTGTACTTAAATTTAAAGCATTCGGATCAATATCCATTTGATATACGCTTCGCCTAACCGATAAGTTTGCCGAGGTCCAAATGGTTTGCCAGTTGGAAGAATTCTGAACCTGTAAAACGAGTGAATCACCCAAAGACCACGTTGCACCGGTGCTGTATGAGAATTCGACATAGATTGAAGAATTAGCCGGAAAAAAAACAGGAATGGAATAGAGCGGATCGGCAGCACCAAATGATCCGCTGTAAACATTGTGTGAAGTATCCATCGCATCAAACACTGCTGATTGATTCCTGATCGCAACCTGGCTGTAAGGCCAAAGCAATGGATCCGGTCGGGCACTTTGTACCATGAACCGGTCGATGAACGGGAAACTGCTGTCGCCAATATTGGTTTTAAAGAAACTGTTTCCTGAAGTAGATGGGGATGGATGGTTTCCGATCTTTTCAGCGAATTGCTGCAACTGATAGTTGGTTGTAACAGGCAATTTAACTTCATTGTGTTTTTGTGCAAACACATTCTTGAATGCAAAAACAAAAATCAATATGTAAAAATATTTTCTCATTCCTGTTTTAAAAACAGATCGATGTGATTTCCCCCTTTGATCATTTTGCCATCACTGAATGCAGGATTTTGTTTGAACACTTTTGCTTTCGCGGTATCTTTTACGGTTCCCTGGTAAAATACAGAACCCATATTTAACGAAGAACTGCTCAATAAATTGCCGGCTTCCTCGAGGGTCAAACCGGTGAGTTCGGGAACCGGAACATCAGCGTCCATCAATCCGTCACCAAGCACCAGGTCTATGCTTGAACCCTTGGGGATATTGGCTCCTGCCGTTATACGTTGACCGCGGTAAAGCATGTCAAGAACCACATTCTGGGCGATATCAGGTTTATAAATGATCCTCCCGGTTTTTAAACCCGAACTTAAAAGCATTTGCGTTGCCTGCCTTACCGAAACATCGACCAGTTGTGGTAAACTTACCTGAGGAGCCGCATTGGCATTGATGCTAAGATAGATCATCCTCCCCACTTTCACCTTTGCCTGGGCCGGTGGATTTTGCTCAACCACACTTAGCAAAGGTTTATCAGCAAAATAGACCGAATCGATAATGGTGAATCGAAGATTTTTCTCAGATAGAATTCGTTGTACATCGTTCACTTTCAATCCCCGGAGATCAGGAACAGTCAATGATTCGCCATGACGGGTCACATAATTCAGCACGAACGAAACAACCGTAAAAATGATCATCACGGAAAGAACGATGCTGAATATATTGGCAAAGAATATTTTAAAAAACGATTTCAGATTCACTTATATGCAGCCAAATATCAGTTTTTTGAACTTATCGGCAAAATGAAAATTCATCAGGCTGATCCCCTTTGAAGCATGACGCGTTCTTCCCCGAAATTCAATATCCGGTCTATAAATTCATACGGTTTGTAATTATTGATCGCGCATTGATGAAAAATGCAGGTGGCAGGGGTCATTCCCGGCAACGAATTCACTTCAATAAAAATGACATCCACTTTATTTCTTTTGTAAATTCTAACAAAGGCATCGATGCGGCAATAACCTTCAATATTTAATATCTTCGCTGCTG
>JBIOHI010000133.1:0-6135 GCA_044448845.1 Bacteroidia bacterium | reverse complement strand
TTTTAAAGATAATTCCCAAACCGTTAACTCCTCCCGCAGCCGTCATACCGTTCAGAAAAGTTCCATCAAACAAAAGATCCCCTTCGGGCGAACTTCCGTTGTTACCGTTGAAATCAAGAAGTTTGGTATAACCGGTTCCATCCCGTTGTATTTTGAAGATCACACCATCCCCATTTGTTCCGCCATTTCTTGTCATTCCGTAAAGAAAGGCCCCTTCCAAAATGAGAGAACCACCGGGAGACATTCCATTCATCCCTGTAAAATCCAAAAGTTTGGCATACCCCGTTCCATCCGGTTTTATTTTGAATACAACACCGCTGTCATTAGTTCCTCCGTTTTTCGTCATACCATAAAAGAAGGTTCCATCAGAAATAAGGGAACCGCGGGGATTACTGCCATTTGGCCCGGTGAAATCCAATACTTTTGAAAATAAAGTTCCGTCTGTTTTAATTTTAAAAATAACTCCCAGGTTGTTTGTTCCGCCATGCTGAGTCATTCCATAAAGAAAAGTTCCATCTGAGATTATAGAACCCACCGGTGCACCCCCGGTGGCAGTACCTACAAGATCTTTTAATTTCATAAATCCTGTACCATCCGTCTTAATTTTAAAAATGGTACCCATGTTATTCGCGCCTCCGGCATTGGTCATTCCATAAAGAAAAGTACCGTCCCAAATTATTGATCCGGTTGGATTCCCTCCATTGGAGGTGCCATCGAAATCAATCATTTTGGAATAAGTTAACCCGGAAGTGAAATTTGCATTTATTTTAAACAGCACTCCATACCCATTGGTTCCACCCAGTTGCGTCATACCATAGAAATAGGCCCCGTCCGAAAAAAGAGAACCATACAATCTGTATCCATCGGAGGAAGAGAATTCGAAAATCTTGGTGTACTGGGCATTTGTTTTAAAGAGAATAAAAAAAACGAGGGCAGAAATAACGAAACCTTTTTTCATAACAATTCATTTTATAAAACCGAAATCAAACTTACCGATAAGTTTCACAGCAATCAAGAGATGAAAACTTAAAATTTTCTTAATAGTTTTTATGTTTGAAATCCCGAAGGGATGAAATTATTGTAGAAAACAAATGATCACCGCAAACAAAACTCCGAAGGAGTGAAATTAAAATGTCATCTCCGGCTAAAAAGCCGGACAAGCTCTTCGGGATTTAATTCCTGCAATAAATTTTTGTTATAATAATTTCAACCCTTCGGGTTTGAAATTTATTGCGGCCTCTTCTGCGCACCAGCCATCATCTGCTGGATATTTCTTTTTGCCATCACAAAATCAGGAAATACTTTCAGTGCCGATTCGAAATATTTTTTTGCTTCAGGCAGGTTTCTTTTTTGTGCGAAGATGTATCCTTTGAAATTCAATGCTGCCGCCAGGATCGGAACTTTTTGTTTTTGCTGCTCGCTTACAAAAATATCGAGGCTGTCTTTGCTTCCGGGAGCTTTTGATAATATTTCATCCACAATTTTTGTGGCTTCGTCGAGTTTGCCCATCTGGAAACTCATTGTCCCGATCTGGTACAGATACGAAAGTTTGTGAGTGAGTTCGTAAAGCGTGGAGTATGAATTCATCACTCCTTCATAATCGCCTTGTTCCTGCTGCACCACCGATTTTATCTGGATGAATTTTTCATCTTTCGGGTGGCGTTTCAACACCGGGTCGATCGTTTTCGAAACCGCTTCTACGTTGTTAACTGCCGCGTATAATTCGGGTAATGAATCCTGGTAGGATGCCATCGAAGAATCTTCGAGCAGGATCATTTGCACTGCCATGATGGCCGTGGAATAATCTTTCATGCTCATGCTTTTCTCATAGAGTTTTTTGTAAACTTCCGTGTTTTTTTTGCCGGATGATGATGTGTTGTTGTTTCCGCATGCGGATAGAAATACGATGGCGGATGCCACCAGTAAAAGGTTTCTCATTTTTGATTTTGTTTTTGAAAGTGAATACATATTTCTTTTAAAGTTTTTTCAATAGGTGTGAATTGAAAATTTATTTTCTCCCGAATTTTATTGCTGTTGTAGTAATACGCATTTTGCGAAGTACGTGCAGTTTCTTTTGTTAAGAAAGGCTCCTTGCCCGAAAATAAGGAAGCGAGTTTTGCCGCCCTCCAGGCGAGTTGGGCAGTAAATTTTCCCGCATGAATGGTTGGTTTCTTAACCCTGAGATTTTCAGCAACCTTATCCTGGAAATCTTTCATCTTCAGATTTGCGGAAGTAAGAATGAACCGTTCGTGAAAAATATTTTTCTCCATCAACTCCGTCATTGCCCTTGCCACATCTTTCACCCCCACGTACCCATTCATACCCAGGGTATAAAAAGGCATTTCATCTGCAACCATTTTGAATAACCGGCACGAACCTTTATTCCAGTTTCCGGCTCCGAGGATCACTCCGGGATTTACGACCACCGCTTTCAATCCTTCTTCCATTGCCCGCCACACTTCCATCTCGGCTTTGTATTTACTGATGGCGTAATTGCTGTTGTTTTTCGATGAGTTCCATTTTGTTTTTTCCGAGATTTCGATCCCCGGTTTTTCCCTTCCGATAGCCGCAATCGAACTCACATGACAGAATTTTTCAACTCCTTTTTGCAGGGAAACATTCACCATGTTGGCGGTTCCTTCGGCATTTATTTGCATCAGTTCATCGCTGTCTTTGGGTTGAAAGGAAACCTTGCCTGCGGAGTGATAAACTTCTGTAACTCCTGTCAATGCAGCTTCCAGGGAAGGTACATCGAGCACATCGGCAATCACCCATGCCAAATTTTTTTGAAAAGATTCCGGTTGAATATTTTTTTCCTGAAAATAGATTTGAAAGATTTTCTCAAATTCCGACAGGTCGGAATTCACACGCCTGAGCGCACGAACGTTTTTGCCTTTTTCAAGCAAGGTGCAAACGAGGGTTGAACCGAGGAATCCGCTGGCTCCGCTTACTGCAATCAAGTGTGGAAATGTTTATTAATGAGCCCGCAAATTAAACTATTTTGCCACAAGATAAAATGGTATGCAGCTAAGCGATTTTCTAAGTCCAGTAAAGGAATCGGTTTTCGATTCGATCAAAGAGAGTTCTCCGGGAAGCCTGGTGAATGTGTTGGATATTCATGTTAAAAAAATTCCCGACATCGAAAACATTCACCTCGCGATCATCGGGGTGAAAGAAGACCGGTTCCAGGAAGATCATGCTGGAGCGATGATGACACCGGATGAGATCCGGAAACATTTTTATAAACTGGTAAAACCAAAACCTGAAATTAAAATTGCCGATCTTGGAAATATTGAGCCGGGAAAAAATATCAGTGATACCTTGTTTGCACTGAAAAGTTGTGTGCAGTATTTGCTTGAAAGAAAGATCATTACTATTATTCTTGGTGGCACACAAGACCTGGCATACTCACAATTTGCCGCTTACGAAGGATTGAATCCGAACCTGAATCTCATTTGCGTGGATGCAAAGATCGATCTGAAGGCAAACGAAAGTTCACCGGAGGATTCTCCGTATTTGTTCAAAACCATCTCACATCAGCCGAATTATTTATTCAACATCGTTCACATGGGAAACCAGAATTATTTCGTGGAACAGGAAAGCCTTGATTCATTTGAGAAAATGAACTTTGATATGTTACGCCTTGGAAACATGCGCAACAACACACAGGAATCGGAACCTCTTTTGCGCAATGCCGATATGATGATGATGAGCATGAATGCCATACGCGCATCCGATTCTCCGGCCTCCATCGAAGCGAACCCGAATGGATTGTATGGCGAAGAGGCCTGCCAGGTAGCACGTTACTCGGGTATGAGCAACGAAATTTCTTCCATCGGTTTTTATGATCTGAATACAACAAAAGATGTGGACGGCAGAAGTGCCAAGTTGTTATCGCAAATGCTTTGGTATTTTATCCAGGGATTTTATAACCGCAAAAATGATTACCCCAATGCCGACAGTAAAGATTATATGATCTACCGCACGAGTTTTGTTAAAAATGATTACGAGATTGTTTTCTATAAAAATATTTTTACCGAGCGATGGTGGATGGAAGTTCCGTACCCGAAAGAGAAAAGCAGGCACAAAGGAAAGTTTCTTGTGCCCTGCAGTTACAGCGATTACGAAGCAGCACTCAAAGATGAGATCCCCGACCGGTGGATGAAAGCGTATCATAAATTGTTTTGAAATTGAAATCTTTTCTTAAGAATAAACTTCCCCTTATTCTTTGTTACCTCGTAGCGATCGCGTTCAGTTTAAAGAATGTGCGGGAGCCTGATCTGTGGTGGCAAATCAAAACGGGGGAATGGATATTGGAACACAAACAGGTACCGAAAGAAGATGTTTTTTCCTACACATTCGAAGGCAAACCGTGGATCAATATCAAATGGGGAAGCGAAGTTCTTTTTGCCTCAGTGACTAAAGTTGCAGGCCCGGAGAGCGTTTTCATCATTCAAATAATTGTTTCGTGTTTGCTCGTTTATCTTTTGTATTTGCTCTGCCTGCATTTTTCCGAGTGGTTTAAGATCGATCACCCGGAAAAAAATTCACTACTTGTTTTTTCGCTCTTACTTTTCATTTTCGGGATTGAGTACCGTATCATCGGGCGGCCCGAAATGTTCAGTCATTTTTTCACCACCTTGTTTTTACTCCTGCTTTTCCGGCACCAGAAATTAAAGGACAACGAGATATTCTGGCTGGTTCCTTTGCAAATGATCTGGGCGAACATGCACGAAGCATTCGGAACGGGAATGGTTTTGATGATCATTTTTTCGGTAACGGAATGGTTCGACTGGTATTTGCAAAGGCAAAAGAAGGCAAAACCCGTTTTACTCAGCATCGCAACGGTTTTGAGCATTGCAGCGGTTTGTGTGAATCCGAATGGGATTGAGCTGGTGACACGACCGTTCAATATTTTCGGCCAGGTTTTCGAAAATAAATTCACCACTGAATTGATGGATTATACTTCGGTTTTATTCTGGGAAAAGGAAGCATACCTCGGAATCATTTTACTTTTCATTTCTATCATTGGTATTGCAATTTATTTTTTCTCGAACAGAAAGAAAAACGAAAAGCCCGTTTCATTCATCACACAAAATAATTTAACTGTTTTGATTTTGTTACTGGTGGTTTTTGGATACCTGGCATCTACCGCTTACCGCAATATCGTGTTCTTCCTCATTTATGCAACTCCCCTGTTTTACATTGGCTTAATGATGATCATTCAAAAAGTAAAATATTTTAAAAATTTCGTTCTGTTCAAAAATATTTTTCTGTTCAACATTTTTCTCGCGGTCGTTTTATATACAACCGTTGTTTCGGGAAAATATTACAAGTGGTTTGAACGGAACGACCGTTATGGCCTTGAGATCGTTTCCAACATCAATCCTTCAGGCGCAGCGGATTTCATCTCCGAAAATAAATTGAAGGGAAATGCTTTCTGTGATTATCTCTCTTCATCCTACCTGCTCTGGAAATTATATCCGAAGTTCAGATCTTTTATTGATCTCCGTGATCTGGATGTGTTCGACAATGAATTTTTTTCTCAATTCGCGGAAGCTGTCAATGACGGGAATGAGTTTAAAAAATTAGACAGTACCTATCATTTCAGTTACGCTGTCGTTCTCGCCAATCCCCAGTTCTCCCGGCTCATCAATTACCTGTATCGCGATTCATCCTGGTCGATGGTGTTTGTAGATGCGGTGGCCACCGTGTTCAAAAAACAAACGATAAAAACAAATACGGATTCGCTCTCAATTACTAAAGAGCAGCCTCAATCAAAGCTTGCATTCGCGATCAGTAAATTATTCAACCCGTTTTACCAAAAATACAATTACAACGAAATTGATAACGACCTGCTCGCGGCATCTTTTTATAATATGGTCGGGAAAATGGATTTGGTGAAAATGTTTGCACAACGTTCGGCAATGAATTCAAAAGAAAAGTACCAGGCACACGAACTGCTGGGATCTATTTATTTTAATCTTGCATCCAATGACACATCCAAACAATCGCAAATAATGTTGATGGATTCGGCCATCAATTATCTGCAAACAAGTTTGAAAGAGAATGCGGATTACAGCCCTGTTTACATGGATCTCGGGTCGGTCGCATTTCGCCAGCAAAATTACAAGG
>JBIOHI010000132.1:0-6192 GCA_044448845.1 Bacteroidia bacterium | reverse complement strand
TATCAGAAACGTATGCTTCGCTGGTAAATACCGGTAACCCTGCAAAAGTATTTTTTCCCGATATCAATAAATCCATCGAAGCAAAAGTGAGTTACAGTGCCAAAGTGATCAGCCAGGTGACGCGAACTTTCGGGATCGAAATTCAACTTCCATCTGACGACATTTACAAACCAAACATGGTAAGCCAGATCCGGGTGGTTGATTACAGTAAGCCGGATGCATTCGTAGCACCCATCAACACGATCCAGAATTCGGATAACAAATCTTTTATTTACATCGCATCGAAAAACGGAACACGCAACGTAACAAAAAAAGTGGAAGTGAAAGTTGGCAAATCGTATAACGGGAATGCCGAAATTCTTGCAGGGTTGAATAAAGGCGATCTGCTCATCACCACCGGTTTCCAGGATCTGAACGATAACGAACTGATTAAATTTTAGTTAGTTGATAGTATCAACTGTTTAACTTATCAACCCTTAAAACTAAAAGCAACATGCACGATTTAGAAAAAGAATTCAGACCATCGAGTTGGTCCATAGATAACAGAACAAGTATTTACATCATGACCATCCTGATGTCGATTGCCGGCATCATGTCTTATATCGGGTTGCCCAAGGAACAATTTCCGGAAGTGAAATTTCCGCAGATTTTGGTCACTACTGTTTATCCCGGAACACAACCCACCGACATGGAAACCCTGATTACCAAACCCATTGAAAAAAGAGTAAAATCTATTTCCGGGGTAAAAAAAGTTACCAGTAATTCTGTTCAGGATTTTTCAATTGTTAATGTCGAATTCAACACCGATATCGATGTGGACATCGCTTTGCGAAAAGTGAAGGATGAGGTGGACAAAGCCAAAAACGACCTGCCAAATGATTTACCGGATGATCCGCAGGTTCGTGATATTGATGTTTCACAATTCCCGATCATGAATATTAATCTTTCCGGAGATTTTGAACTCGACAAATTAAAAAAATATGCCGATGATCTGAAGGACCGGATCGAAGGGGTGCGTGAAATTACAAGGGTGGATATTATCGGGGCCCTCGATCGCGAGATCCAGATCAACGTGGATATGTACAAGGCTGAAGTGGCCAATATTTCTTTCTATGATATTCAACAAGCCGTGAATGCAGAAAATATGACCATCTCGGGGGGCCTCATTAAGATGGACGGGTTGAAACGTTCCATCAACGTGATCGGCCAGTATGCCGATCCCAAAAAGATCGGTGACATTGTGGTTCGCGGATCCACCGGTGCTACTGTTTATCTGAAAGACATTGCAGATGTAGTTGATGGTTTCAAAGAAAAAGAAAGTTATGCCCGGTTAAACCATAAAAATGTGATCACGCTGAATGTGATAAAACGCAGCGGGGAAAATCTGATCGATGCTTCCGATAAGATCCGTGCCATCAACGAGGAAATGAAACTGAAAAAATTCCCGGAAGGATTAAAGATAACCATTACCGGTGACCAGTCGGATAAAACACGTGCAACTTTGAATGATCTCATCAACACTATTGTTATCGGGTTCATGCTGGTAACAGTGATCCTGATGTTTTTCATGGGCTCGGCAAATGCATTGTTCGTGGGATTATCGGTTCCGCTTTCCTGTTTTGTTGCGTTTCTTGTTTTCCCCGCTATCGGTTTTAAGTTAAATTTCATTGTTCTCTTTTCGTTTTTACTTGCCCTTGGAATTGTAGTGGATGATGCGATCGTGGTGATCGAGAACACCCACCGTATTATTGATAACGGTAAAATCCCAATTAAAAATGCTGCTAAACTTGCTACGGGTGAATTTTTTCTTCCGGTTCTTTCCGAAAAATTAACGACTCTTGCCCCATTCGTCCCGCTTGCTTTCTGGCAGGGCATTGTCGGCAAATTCATGTTCTTTCTCCCGGTAACTTTAATAGTAACCTTGCTTGCTTCCCTTCTTGTTGCTTATATAATCAACCCTGTTTTTGCCGTTGACTTCATGAAAACCCATGAAGAAGAAGAACGCATGCGCAACAACAAGAAAACATTCCGGGTCATTTCCATAGTGGTGACTTCAATTGTTTTGATCTCTTACGTGACAAAGAATTTCGGGTTCGGTAATTTCATCATATTCATTTACGGACTTTACTCTGTTAACCGGTTTGTGCTGCACAAAATAGTTAAAATTTTTAAAGAAAAGATCTGGCCCGGTTTCCAGGATGCATACAAAAAAATGATGTATTGGGTGCTCGATAAAAAACGTCCTATCTGGTTTGTAGCAGGGACTTTCGGGTTATTTATTTTCTCCATTATTTTCTTCGCGATCCGTGGGCCGAAAGTGGTTTTTTTCCCGAAAGCGGATCCAAACTTTGTTTACACTTATATCAAATTACCGATAGGAACAGATCAGGCTTACACGGATTCAATAACGCGAATAATTGAAGAGCGGGTATTCAAGGTTGTTGGCGACAGCAACCCGATTGTTGAATCGGTTATAGCCAATGTTGCTGTTGGTGCGGGTGACCCTCGTGCATTCGAACAAAACTTTAATGCAAATCCGAATCTTGGAAAAGTGACCGTTGCATTTGTTGAGTTTAAAAAACGAAACGGAAAATCAACGGTCGTCTATCTTGATAAGATCCGTGATGCAGTGAAAGGAATTCCCGGTGCAGAGATCTCCGTAGAACAGGAACAAGGCGGACCTCCAACAGGTAAGCCCGTTCTCATTGAGATCATGGGAGAAAAAATTACAGACGTAAGTTTTGAAGCAAAAAAATTAAAAAGTTACCTCGATTCTTTGCAGATCCCCGGAATTGAAGAATTGAAAACTGATCTGCAATCGAACAAACCCGAAGTGGTCATCGACATTGACCGTGAACGTGCCAACCGTGAGGGTATCAGCACAAGACAGATCGGTGGTGCCATTCGCTCGGCAGTTTTCGGAATTGAAGCTTCCAAATTCAAAGATGCCAATGACGAATACCCCATACAGGTTCGGTTTAAAGAAAGCCAGCGTAATAATATCAATGCGTTGATGAATCAAAAGATCATTTACCGCGACATGGTCATGAACGGGCAGATCCGCCAGGTTCCACTTTCCTCGCTGGCCTCCATTCATTACGATAATACCTATGGCGGGATCAAACGCAAAAATCAGAAGAACCTCGTAAGTTTATCCTCTAATGTTTTGTCGGGTTACAACGCTAATGACATTGTTCAGAAAGTGACGAACGCTCTGAAAAAATATCACCCCCAGGATGATGTGGAAATCAGGATCGGAGGAGAACAGGAAGATCAGAAAGAAGCGATGGGATTTCTTGGCAAGGCCATGCTCATCTCGCTTGCACTGATCTTCATTATTTTAGTAACACAGTTCAACTCATTCTCCAAACCTGTGATCATCATGGTGGAAGTAATATTCAGTTTGATCGGTGTATTACTCGGTTATGCTATTTTCAAAATGCCAATTTCAATTGTTATGTCCGGGATCGGGATCGTGGCCCTTGCAGGGATCGTAGTACGAAACGGAATCCTGCTGGTGGAGTTTACCGAAATTTTACTCAAGCAGGGTGTTCCCTTGAAAGACGCAATTATAGAAGCCGGGCGTACACGGATGACACCGGTTATTCTCACCGCTTCGGCAACGGTTTCCGGATTAATTCCGTTGGCAGTTGGATTTAATATAAATTTTATATCTTTGTTCACTCATTTAAATCCTGAAATATTTTTCGGAGGAGATAATGTAGCGTTCTTTGGACCTCTTTCATGGACGATGATTTTCGGGTTAAGTTTCGCAACGGTTTTAACGTTGGTGCTTGTACCGGTAATGTTGTGGATATCGGAAAGGTTCAAATTAAAATTGAAAAATAAGATTAAACCTTCCCGCGAAGGATAAATCAAAGATATTGCACTTTTGAGTAGAGGTGCAATTTGTTTCATAGGCTAGAGAGGGCTCCCTGCGGGGAGCCTTTTCGTTTTTAAGTTACTCGCGCAACCCATTATATAATTTTAATAAGCAATCGTTCCTCTTATATTTGCCGCTTAAATTTTTTTTATGAAAATAACAAAATCACTGCTTCTTGCTTTCTTCCAGGTACTTTTTATTTCAACATTTGCCCAGAAAAAAGCGCCTGACAACTGGTTCAATCTGGACAGGAATAAGAATAAGGTGTACGGGGTAAGCACAGAACGGGCCTATACGGAACTTTTAAAGAACAAAAAATCAAAAACAGTGATAGTTGCAGTGATCGATGGCGGAACAGAACCGACTCACGAAGATCTGAAAGATGCAATCTGGACAAACGAAAAAGAAATTCCGGGAAACGGAATTGATGATGACCATAACGGATACATTGATGATATCCATGGCTGGAATTTCATAGGTGGAAAAAACGGGGAAAACGTGAACGAGGATAACCTTGAAGTGACCCGGATTTATGCAAAGTATAAGAACATATATGACAAAGCCGACACCGCTAAGTTAACCTCCGCCGGGAAATCAGAATATTATAAGTACCAGGATGCCAAAAAAGAATACTTAAAGGGAAGGCGTGATGCCACCATGTATTCAGGATTTTACGGTAACCTGATAACAGGAATTGATAACCTGAAAAGTAAGATCAAAAAAGAGAAGATCACGTTGGAGGATATTAAATTATTCAAACCGAATGAACCGAATGAAACCATGGCACAGGCGATCCTTCAGCAATCTTTCTCGAAAAAAATCAAAAATAAAGACACGATCCCTTTTACCGAACTGATCGCTGAAATAGAAAACGCACAAAAGCATTTTGACAAGGAAAAAAAATACAATTACAATACGGAACTCGATACCCGGAAAATTGTTGGCGATAATTACGATGACGTTACCGAAAGATATTACGGGAACAACGATGTGAAAGGACCGAGTGGCGGACATGGAACCCATGTTGCCGGTATCATCGGTGCGTTGCGTTATAATAACATTGGTATCAAAGGCGTGGCCGATAACGTCCGCATCATGATCATACGCGTGGTTCCCGATGGCGATGAACGCGACAAGGATGTGGCAAACGGGATCCGCTATGCTGTTGATAACGGGGCAACAGTGATCAACATGAGTTTTGGAAAAGCTTTTTCCTGGAACAAAAAAACAGTGGATGATGCGGTAAAATATGCCGAAAACAAAGATGTACTGATGGTGCATGCGGCCGGCAATGATGCAAAGAATACCGATAAAGAAGATAATTTTCCTTCCCCGTATTTCGAGAACAGGTCGGGAAGGGCAACAGGTTGGATCGAAGTGGGAGCTTCCACCTGGATGAAAGAAAAATATCTCGTGGCTTCTTTTTCCAATTTCGGAAAGAATACCGTGGATGTGTTTGCACCCGGCATGAGTATCTATTCCACCGTTCCTGATTCGAAATATGCTTCGTATGACGGAACCAGTATGGCTTCCCCGGTAACCGCAGGTTGTGCTGCCCTTATCCGCTCCTATTATCCCAATCTGACCGCTGTGCAAGTGAAGGAAATCATCACGAGATCGGTGACAAAAGTGAAAGGAAAGGTAGTGGTTCCCGGTTCCCACCCCGTAAAAATTAAATTTCTGCCTTTTTACAAGGAAGAAAAAGTACCTTTCGGTGAACTCTGTGCCTCCGGTGGAATAGTCAATGTTTACAAGGCATTGCAGCTAGCCGATCAATACGCAAAGAAGTGAGATTTGCCGTACCCAGATAAAGCCAAATGTGGATATCAAAACAAAAATCAGGTTGTAATTCTCGTTAATTTTTTATATTTGTAAACTAATACGATCAAAAAATTGAAAAGGATTGTCACCTTATTACTGATTTTCTTCTACCTGGTTCCCTCCATCGGATTCAGCATGGATCTTCATTTTTGTGGGGATAAGGTAACCGGAATTTCCGTTAGTCTTTTACACACGGATAAATGTAAATGTGGTAAAAAAGCAGCGGCAAAATGTTGCAAGGAAGTCCAGGTCACCGTTAAAATATCCGATTCACAGAAGATCACCACTCAAAATAATTCCGAAAAGAAATCAAACCCGGTGAAAATTTACCGCGGATTTGTTTCTTCTAATTTATCTGCTCAGTTCTATCCTGTCAATCAAAATATTTCAGGCACCGGGGTTCCGTTCCGATTGCCCTGCAAAAGTAAACTTCCCGTTTACCTGAGCATTCAATCCCTCCTCATTTAATTTATCATTTAATTTTTTTT
>JBIOHI010000131.1:0-6198 GCA_044448845.1 Bacteroidia bacterium | reverse complement strand
GTGTAAATGACCGGAACATTTGCAGCACCGATTGAAACAGAAAAAATTTCATTCATGCGATATTTTATTCCTCCTCGAAAAAACAGTTGCTGATTCAGGGTCTGCTCGGTCTCTAAAAGCAGATCCACTTTATCCGAAACTTCGTAGGTGGTACCAATCCTTGCTATCGTTGGCATCTTATCATAAGAAAGTGAAGAGTATTTATTTTGGGTTGGATTGAAAACGTATAAACCAAATTGTATTTTCCGAATCGGTTTATACCACACTCCGAATTCCCCATAAAAATTTCCTGCCGGATTTTGTTCGCTGATATTCGTGTTGAAATAACCGAGCGTTACTCCAAGTGAAAAATTATTGACCAGTTTTTTCGAAAGCGAGAATCCGAGTTTTTGCTGGCTGAAAAGTGAGTAACCATAATGATCGATGCTGATCGCAGAATGAATAAATCTCATTGGAAAAACCATTGCAAGGCAGGAACGCGTCAGTTTGGTCTCGTGAAAAAGCTGTTCCGAATAAATTCCGCCACTCAATTTCTTTTCCCCGGAAAATGCAGCGGGATTGTTGAACACAGCAAAAATATTTCGTGAAGCAGCCGAGCAACCACCGGTTCCCCAAGCATCGGCACCAACGGGATCAAAAACCGGTTGAGCTAAAACTGAAAATGAAATAAAGAGACAACAGAATACTGCAATTGGTTTCATAAGATCTTGGTTCAAAGAATATAGCCGGATGGCTGCCCGGCTTCGATACAAAGATGAAATTAATTTTAAGAAAGTCAATACAATTTCAGGATAAAATTTCCAGGATGAAGTCTGACTATGAAACGCTTAAACCTGATTTTAAACCTGATTTTTAAATTGGATCAGAAACCCTATTTTTGCCGTCCTTAAATTTAAAACTGAAAATTAATCAAACATGGAAAATTTCATTTACATCATTCCTCTTCTCGCATTGATCAGCCTCGTTGTGATGGCTACCAAAACCGCCTGGGTTAATAAACAGGATCCCGGTAACGACAAGATGAAAGAGATCGGAAATCATATTGCCGAAGGTGCCATGGCGTTTCTGAAAGCTGAATACCGCATTCTTGCCATATACGTGGTGATTGCAGGGATCGGGCTCGGTTATCTTTCACAGATCGTGGCAACATCGCATATATTAATTGTAGTTGCCTTTGTGATCGGATGTTTTTTCAGCGCGCTTGCCGGGTTCAACGGAATGCGTATTGCTACCAAGGCAAACATTCGCACCACGCAAGCGGCAAGAACTTCATTGGCAAAAGCATTGAAAGTTTCTTTCACCGGTGGAAGCGTGATGGGAATCGGTGTTGCAAGTCTCGCAGTTCTGGGCTTGAGCATATTATTCATTTTATTCTTTTATAAATTCATGAACGGACAGCTTGCAAATGGCGGGTACGAGGAGATGACACGCGTGCTGGAAGTTCTTGCAGGGTTTTCACTTGGTGCCGAATCCATCGCGTTATTCGCCAGAGTAGGTGGCGGAATTTACACCAAAGCTGCCGATGTGGGTGCTGACCTTGTTGGAAAAGTAGAAGCAGGAATTCCCGAAGATGATCCCCGCAATCCCGCAACCATTGCAGATAACGTTGGAGATAATGTAGGTGATGTTGCCGGGATGGGTGCCGATCTTTTTGGTTCTTATGTGGCCACCATGCTTGCTTCAATGGTACTTGGAAATTACATTATACGCGACCAGGGAAGCGTTGCAGGAATTCCATTCAGCGGTCTTGGACCGATCATTTTACCGTTGAGCATTGCCGCATTCGGTTTGCTCGCTTCAGTGATCTGTACTTATCTTGTTAATGTAAGCGAAAGTAAAAAGGCTGATACCAACTCTGTTCAGGCCGCATTAAACCTGGGCAACTGGTCTTCCATTATTTTATCACTCATCGCTTCTTTCTTTCTAATTAAAATGATGCTTCCCGAAAATATGACTATCAGTGTGTTTAACAAAGGTCAATTCGGAACTGCAACCACTACCAGCATGAATGTATTTTATGCCGTGTTGATCGGGATGTTCGTTGGAACTGCCATTTCTTTTATCACTGAATATTTTACAGCGATCGGTAAAAAACCGGTGATGGGAATTGTTCAAAAATCAATGACCGGGGCTGCTACCAATATTATTGCCGGGCTTGGAACCGGGATGCTGAGTACCGCTCTTCCCGTTGTGTTATTCGCTTTCGCGATATGGGGAGCTTATGCGCTTGCCGGATTTTACGGAGTGGGAATTGCCGCTTCGGCTATGATGGCAAATACTGCGATGCAACTCGCCATTGATGCGTTCGGGCCTATTGCCGACAACGCTGGGGGTATTGCCGAAATGAGTGAACTGCCTGCTGAAGTTCGCGAGAAAACAGATATTCTCGATTCAGTTGGAAATACTACTGCAGCAATTGGAAAAGGTTTTGCAATTGCTTCTGCTGCTTTAACCGCACTTGCTTTATTTGCCGCCTATGTTACTATCACAGGAATCCAGGGAATAAATATTTTTGATGCAAAAGTTCTTGCCGCATTATTCATCGGTGGAATGATTCCGGTTGTGTTTTCTGCACTTTGCATAAATTCAGTTGGAAAAGCTGCGATGGATATGGTGAATGAAGTGCGCAGGCAGTTCCGCGAAATTCCGGGGATCATGGAAGGAACCGGAAAACCTGAGTATGGCAAATGCGTGGAAATTTCTACGAAAGCTGCATTAAGAGAAATGATGTTGCCGGGAATTATTACCATCGTTACCCCGGTTTTAGTTGGTGTAATTATGGGGGCTGAAGCACTTGGTGCCTATATGGCAGGTGTTACTGTGAGTGGTGTGGTTTGGGCCATCTTCCAGAACAATGCAGGCGGTGCATGGGATAATGCAAAAAAATCTTTTGAAAAAGGGATTGAAATTGACGGGCAGATGTATTACAAAAAATCTGATCCGCATAAAGCGGCTGTGGTTGGGGATACTGTTGGCGATCCGTTCAAAGATACCTCAGGTCCCTCGATGAATATTCTCATCAAACTTTCATGTTTGGTAGGATTGACACTTGCACCCATGCTCGGTCACCAGATGATGAAAGCAGATGCCAATCCGAAAATGAAATCGGAGTGCGGAATGGATGAGATGAAAATGAAGAAGTACGACCTTGGAAAATGTGACATGTCGCGCATGATGAACATGACCAAAGAAGAATGTGCGGCTTACTGCGATTCGATGAAATGTACCTCTGAACAAAAAGAAGCGTGCATGAATATTGCCGGTTCTGCTTTTTGTTCGAAAGCCTGCCAGTCCAAATGCAAAGAAAAAAATATTCCCTGCGATGATAAATGTAAAGGAAAATGCCACGAGAAATGCGGAGACGAAGCCATTGATCTTTGCATCAACAGGAATCATGGAAGCAACTGCATGGCTGGATGCACCAAGGGTTGCAAAACAAAAGACGAGTGCTTGAAAAGTTGTGGGAAGAAATGTGCTGACATGCACGAATAAAGTGCCTGACAAATGCAAAAAGAAGTGATCGTGCTGTACACAAAAACATTTTACCACGCTAAAGCGTTTTAATAATTGAAAACTATTTACCATGAATAAAAATTCCATATTGTTCCTCATCGCTTTTATTTTCATCTCAAGTTCTTTTAGAGTTGAGAAAGAAATTAAATGGATGGGCTTCAACGAAGGTTATACCCTTGCCAAGAAGAAAAAGAAACTCATGCTGGTGGATGTGTACACCGACTGGTGTGGTTGGTGCAAGCGCATGGACAGGGATGCTTACGGGCAAGCGGAAGTGATCGACCTCGTAAGCGGTAATTTTATTGCCATTAAATTCAATCCCGAAGTGAACGCACAATATAATTTTGAAGGTAAATTGTACAACGGAAGAGAACTGGCCGGAGTGCTCAGCGAGAACCGCCTCAACGGATATCCCACAACGATTTTTGTTCAACCTGTCACCGCAGCAAAGAAAATGGTGGTTGGTTACCGCAATGCCGAGCAGATGAAAGCCGAACTCGTTTCAGCAAAGAGTGAATTGTCGGGGAAGAAATAATCACAGCTTTTCTATTCAAACTTTATCGCCTTTGCAGGTGCAATACGCAAAACAAACCGCGAAGGAATGACCAGCACCAGCAGGCAAACAATAAATGCCCCGGCATTGATCAGTAAAATATCCGACAAACCAAATCGTACCGGAACTTCGCTCAAATAATAAGCTTCCTGCGAAAGTTTGAACCACGCGTATTTTTGTTGCGACCAGCATAACAGAAGCCCGATGATATTTCCGATGATCATTCCACCGATCATCAAATAAGCCGCGAGGTAAAGAAAAATATTCCGCACCGAATTGTTCTTCGCTCCCATCGATTTTAAAATTCCGATCATGTTGCTTCGCTCCACAATGAGAATTAACAAAGCCGTACTCATGTTGATGCATGAAACAATGATCATGAGAATGATGATGATGATCACGTTCAGGTCGAGCAGATTTAACCAATCGAATAATTGCGGATACAGTTTCCGGATGTTTTGAATTTCCAAATTGTAAGGCGTGAGACTTGTTAACCGCAACGTGGTTTCATCCAAATCTTTATAATCTTTAATGCTCACTTCGTAACCGGTGATCTGTTTTTCATCCCACCCGTTCAGTTTTTGAACATGGCGAAGATCCGCGAATGCGTATAATGCATCCATTTCATCAAAACCGGTCTTGTAAATTCCGTTGAGAACAAATTTTCTAACCCGGAACGGATCCTGTATGAAATAAACAACGACAGGATCACCCATTTTCAAATTGAGTTTGTCAACAGTTTTTTGTGAGAGTACAATTGAATTTGAAATTTCGGTATCATTCATCTGGATGGTTTTACCTTCCTTCAAATGCTCACGGATAAATTTCCAGTCGTAGTGCTTGTCAATTCCTTTCAACACAATTCCTTCAAATTCAGTTTTTGTTTTGATGATACCGGCTTTGAAAGCGTAGCGCTGAATATGCTCTATTCCATCCTGGTAGCTGATAATTCGTTCCATCATGCTGTCGGCTTCCACAGGTGTGGTTTGAAAAGAATTATTTAAATCGAGCTTCGTAATTTGAATATGTGTGCTGAAACCGATAATTTTATTGCGGATTTCAAACTTGTACCCTTTCACAATGGCAACCGCAACGATCATTACCGCGATACTCACCGCAACCGCACTGATGGCAATACGGATAATCAAGGCTGAATACCCCGAACGCCTGTCGATGGAAAGCCTCTGTGCTATGAAAAACGGTAAGTTCACTTTTTTAAATCAATCGAATGTTCAAATATAAGTACCTGATTTTTTTTATCGCAATTATTCTTTTGTTCCTAAAAGCAAATGCCGGAATAATCACCGGGGCTCAGCAAACACAGGCTTACCTGCCGCTTATCAAAGGAAAAAACATTTCCCTGGTGGTTAATCAAACCTCGATGATCGGGGAAAAGCATTTGGTGGATTCGCTGCTCTCTCTAAATATCAGGATCAAAAAAATATTTGCTCCCGAACACGGGTTTCGTGGTGATCACGGTGCCGGAGAAAAAATAAAAAGTACGATCGATACCAAAACCGGTTTGCCGATAATTTCGCTTTACGGTGAACACAAAAAACCAACTTTAGCTGATCTTAATGAAACCGATATCGTGATTTTCGATATCCAGGATGTGGGCGCACGGTTTTACACCTACATTTCCACTTTGCATTACGTGATGGAAGCCTGTGCGGAGTTGAACAAGGAACTCATCATCCTCGACAGGCCTAATCCGAACGGGCATTACGTGGACGGCCCGGTGCTCGATATGAAATTCAAATCGTTTGTAGGAATGCACCCGGTTCCTGTCGTTCACGGGATGACGATCGGTGAATACGCCAAAATGATCAACGGAGAAAAATGGCTTCTCAACGGTGTGCAATGCAAACTCAAAATTATCGAACTTAAAAATTATACGCACGATTCGATGTACCGGCTTCCTGTGAGGCCTTCACCGAATCTTCCAACCATGGGTTCGATTTATTTATATCCGAGTTTGTGTTTTTTTGAAGGAACAAATTACAGTGTCGGCCGTGGAACGGATAAACCATTTGAATGTTTGGGAAAACCCGGGATGACCCAGGGCAATTATCGCTTTATACCGCGTTCGGTGGCGGGTGTGGCTGATCATCCTCCGTTTGAAGGAAAAGAAT
>JBIOHI010000130.1:0-6206 GCA_044448845.1 Bacteroidia bacterium | reverse complement strand
TCCTTAATCAGTGTTGAGATCTCGTGGTTTTTATGGTGGTTATTCGGACCGACAAAAATGGGAATCCCGGCAGCGAGTGCCTCGAGCGAATTATGAATTCCCTTCTTCCCAAAACCCCCTCCAATGAATGCAAAATCAGCGATCCTGTAAACCGAAGACAGTATCCCGATCCGGTCAATGATCAGGATTCGTACGCGGATACTATTTTCTTCATTTAAATCTTTTAACCGGGTAGCATTTAAATTTGAAAAAAGTTTCATGATCCGGTTGATATTGTTTTCATCCACTTCGTGTGGGGCGATGATCAGTTTTATTTTTTTTGCGGATGAACCGGAAATGAAATGGTGAATGATCTTTTCTTCGTCCTCGTAAGAACTGCCGGCAACAAGAGTTAACACCCCGTTCCTGAATTTTTCGATCAAAGAAATCTCAGCGGGCTTTTTCTGATTCCGGGTCACGTTATCGAACCGGGTGTCTCCGCTCAGTTTAACGTTGGACAACCCTTCGGATGTCAATAATTGCAAGGATTTTTCATCCTGAACAAATATCAAAGAGAACTTTTGAAGCATGTTTACATAAAAATTCCCATACCACCTGAAAAAAATCTGATCCTTGCGAAAACTTGCCGATAAAAGGTAAAGAGGTATGCCGCGTTTGGAAATTTCATTTATGAAATGAAACCAGAATTCATATTTTATGAAAAAAACCAGGTCAGGTTCAATGAAAGAAACAAACTCTTCTGCAGATTTTTTTGTATCGCCCGGCAGATAGCAAACCAGATCGGCAACCGGATCGTTTTTCCGTTGCTCGTATCCCGAAGGAGAAAAGAAGGTAATGATTGTTTTAAGTGACGGATCTTTTTTCTTCAGTTCTTCGATCACCGGGCGTGCCTGTTCAAATTCACCAAGAGAGGCACAGTGAAACCAAGCTTTTTTACCCGGCATTTTGTTCCCTGATAGGATTAACTGTTGTGTCCGCTGTCTTCCTTCTACTATCATTTTCGCTTTCGGGTTGAAAAAAGCAGAGATGTGCAGCAGCAAACCGTAGATAGAAATGAAAAAATTATAAACGAAACGACTGATAAGTTCCAAGTGATTATTTATAATAAAATTCGTCAACCTCTTTGGTGGTCATATAAATCGGTATCATCCAACCGAATCGTGGGCCAAAGTAAATATCCAGTTTTTGAGCCTTGTCGTATGACATCTGGTCGTAATTATATCCACGGATATTCTTTGTAAACGCTTCGATCAGGTCAAATCCGATATAAAAATTCACCAACCGGTAATGGGAATGAAAATGATACCCGGCAAACTGTGTCAACGCCCAACCCATCGTTAAACGATCATACCCTTTTTTCAGATCATCGGTTAATGTGGGCACGTCATTCATTGGCGCATTGATGTTGATCATGTGCGAAACAAAACCGATCCCTGCCATCAAACTGATTCCCGAATTCAAATTTTTACCGGGCAGCGGAAATATTTTACCTGCTTTGATAAATGCATTCAATCCGCGTTCACCAAGGTAAACCAGTGCGTTACCTCCACTCAAATTAGAAATGGAACCGGAACTGTTGCCGATATTGCCCTGGATGCTCTGGTTGATGTAATCACTCACATAATAACCAAACTGGTAACTGCCGTCCAGGCTGTAGGTCCAGTTTCTTTTTGTTTTGAATAAACAACCAAATCCGATATTATGAATGGTTCCGAAAGTTTGAGCAAGATCTCCTCCCGGCATTTCATAGGTATAATGAAACTGAAAATTAAATATCTTATTGGCAATAATACCGGTGCTGTCTTTTTTCTGCTGGGCAAAAGAACACAGGGGTAAAAAAAGAATAACAAGCCGGATCAGTGATTTTTTGGTTAACCGCATCAATTTTCAAAAATAATTACTTTTCGTATTTACTTAGAAATTGTTTGAAATATATTTGCGCCTCGCAAAGTGAACTAATGAGAAAGATCCAAATGGTTGATCTGCAAATGCAGCATCAGAAAATAAAATCAGAAATCAACCTGGCCATGCAGGAAGTGATTTCTTCGGCCCGGTTTATCAATGGTCCTGCCGTAAAAGCGTTTTCTGAGAGCCTGTCGGCTTATCTCGATGTTCAGCACGTGATCCCCTGCGCCAACGGAACTGATGCGCTCCAGGTAGCCATGATGGCATTGAATTTTCAACCCGGTGATGAGGTGATCCTGCCCGCTTTTACCTATGTTTCAACGGCCGAAGTGATCGCTTTGCTCAATCTCACCCCGGTACTTGTAGATGTAAATCCCGATACTTTCCTGATTGACGTGAAAAAAATGGAGGAAGCCCTTACTTCTAAAACAAAAGCCATTGTACCGGTTCATTTGTTCGGGCAGTGCGCTGATATGGATTCGATCCTGAAATTCGCAAACAAACATAATTTATTTGTGATCGAAGATTGTGCCCAGGCATTGGGTGCAGAATATTATTTTAATGACGGTCGCAAAATGAAAGCCGGAACGATAGGCACGATTGGAACCACTTCTTTTTTTCCTTCCAAAAATCTTGGGTGCTTTGGGGATGGAGGTGCAATATTCACCCATGATTACATGCTGGCCGAGCGTTTGAAAAAAATTGCCAATCACGGGCAAAGCGAACAATACCGCCACGATGAGATCGGGGTGAACTCGCGATTAGACACACTTCAGGCGGCTGTTCTGATGATTAAACTCAAATACCTTAATGAGTACGAAACAGCGCGGAGTAAAGTTGCTGCGTTTTACGACAATGCATTATCAGGACATTCAAACCTCGTGATCCCAAAAAGAGTGAAGAATTCAACGCATGTTTTTCATCAATACACATTAAGAACAAACGGGATCGACCGCGATGGATTAAGAAAATTTTTGGCCGAAAAAGATATTCCAAGCATGGTGTATTACCCGATCCCGCTGCATTTCCAGAAAGCATATGCAAGTGAACGATTCAAGCCGGGTTCATTACCCGTAACGGAAGAACTTTGTAAAACCGTAATTTCATTGCCCATTAGCCCGGAAATGGATGAAGAGCAATTGAAACATATTGTCAAAAGCGTTTTGATTTTTTGTAGCGAACATTCAAATAAATAAATAGTAGAAATGAAAATTGCAGTAGTTGGTACAGGTTATGTTGGATTGGTTACCGGTGCTTGTCTTGCCGATGTTGGAATTGATGTAACCTGCATCGATATCGATAAAAAGAAAATTGAGAACCTGAAAAACGGTGTTTTACCAATCTATGAACCCGGGCTGGAAGAAATTGTAGAAAATAATGTGAAAGCAGAGCGTTTGCATTTCTCGACCAGCCTGAGTGAAAGCATCAAAGGATGCGATGTGGCATTTATAGCAGTTGGTACTCCTCCCGGTGAAGACGGAAGTGCCGATCTGAAATATGTTCTTGGCGTGGCGCGGGAAATAGGGGAGAACATGAACGATTACGGAGTGATCGTTACCAAAAGTACCGTACCGGTTGGAACAGCAGAAAAAGTTAAAAAGGAAATACGGCAGGCTTTGGACAAGCGGAATCTCAAACTTAGTTTTGATGTGGCATCCAATCCCGAATTTTTAAAAGAAGGTGCCGCCATAGATGATTTTCAAAGACCTGATCGGATCGTGATAGGAGTGGAATCAAACCGCGCTGAAGAAATGATGCGCAAATTATACCGCCCGTTTTTACTGAATGGACATCCTATTATTTTCATGGATATTCCTTCGGCTGAAATGACGAAGTATGCAGCCAATGCCATGCTTGCCACAAAGATTAGTTTCATGAATGACATTGCGAACCTATGCGAAATTTTGGGAGCCGATGTGAATCTCGTGCGAAAAGGAATCGGAAGTGATCCGCGTATCGGAAGCCGTTTTATTTATCCCGGGATCGGTTACGGTGGATCGTGTTTTCCTAAAGATGTGAAAGCACTTATAAAAACAGGAAGTGAGAACGGGTACAACATGAAAATATTGAATGCGGTTGAAACGGTGAATGAACATCAGAAAGAAATTTTATTTGAGAAAATACTCAGGCATTTTAACGGTCAGCTCAAAGGAAAAACTTTCGGAATGTGGGGACTTTCCTTCAAACCAAAAACAGATGACATGCGTGAAGCGCCTTCGCTGGTGATGATTGAAAAATTATTGAATGCCGGTGCGAATGTAAAAGCATTTGACCCTGTGGCTATGCATGAAACCAGGAAAATTCTTGGCGAACAGATCGCTTTTTGCAAAGACCAGAATGATGCCCTGATCGATTCAGATGCCCTGATCGTTGCAACAGAATGGCCGGAGTTTAGAAATCCGAATTTTATGGTACTTGGAAAATTATTGAAGAACAAAGTGATCTTTGACGGGCGCAATATTTTTGATGCGGCAGAAATGAAAGAACTCGGATTTGATTATTACTGCATAGGGGTTAAAACTGTTTGAGGTTTGGAGTTTGATGTTTGTTGTTAGTTATGGCTACATTTAAAACATTTGAAGATATTGAGGCATGGCAAAAAGCCCGAGAGTTGTGCAAAGAAATCCATCGACTTGTGACAAAACCGGTTTTCTCCAAAGACTTTGGATTGGTTAATCAAATAAAAAATTCTTCAGGTTCCGTTATGGATAATATAGCAGAGGGATTTGAAAGGGAAGGTAAAAAAGAATTCTCGCAATTCCTGGCAATTGCCAAGGGATCCTGTGGTGAAACACAATCACAATTATATCGTGCTTTGGATAATCGGTATATTGATGAAGCCGAATTTCAAAAAACTGTTCAAATAGCAAACGAAACGAAAGCTAAAATCAAAGGGTTGATGAACTATTTAAAAACATCTGAAATAAAAGGATATAAATTCAAACAACCGGAACCTCAAACCTCAAACACCAAACTTCAAACTTCAAACCCTCATGACTAAACGTATTCTCATCACCGGAGCTGCCGGATTCCTCGGTTCACATTTGTGTGACCGTTTTATAAAAGAAGGTTACAATGTGATCGGGATGGATAACCTCATCACAGGTGATCTGAAAAATATCGAACATCTTTTCAAGCTGAAGGAATTTGAATTCTCTCATCACGATGTAAGCAAGTTTGTTTATGTTCCGGGGAAGCTCGATTATATTTTGCATTTTGCCTCTCCCGCGAGCCCGATCGATTATTTAAAGATCCCGATCCAAACGCTTAAAGTAAGTTCTCTTGGAACTCATAATTGCCTTGGGCTGGCAAAAGAAAAAAAAGCGAGAATACTTGTTGCGTCCACTTCCGAAGTTTATGGTGATCCGTTGGTTCACCCGCAAAATGAAGAGTACTGGGGAAATGTAAATCCCGTTGGACCTCGCGGAGTGTATGATGAAGCCAAGCGTTTCCAGGAAGCTATAACTATGGCCTACCATACTTACCATAAACTGGAAACACGTATTGTTCGGATATTTAATACGTACGGCCCGCGCATGCGGCTGAATGACGGTCGTGTGTTACCCGCATTCATCGGTCAGGCGTTGCGAGGGGAAGATTTAACGGTATTTGGTGATGGATCACAAACACGCTCGTTTTGTTACGTGGACGATCTGATCGAAGGAATTTTTCGTTTGCTGATGAGTGATTATTCATCGCCTGTAAATATTGGCAACCCGGATGAGATCACGATCAAACAATTTGGCGAGGAGATCATAAAACTCACCGGAACGAAACAAAAAATGATCTATAAAGATCTGCCGACTGATGATCCCAAACAACGCCAACCCGATATCACGCTTGCAAAAAAATTGCTGGGATGGGAACCTAAAGTAAGCAGGGCGGAAGGATTGAAAATTACGTATGAGTATTTTAAGAATCTCTCCCCGGAAGAGTTGAGGAAATCAGCGCACCGGTTTGCGTAATGATCACCTGATTGGATCAGCACCCTTTTCGATAGTGTAAAAGTTTAGTTTTTTATTTTCATCAGCCGCCAGAGAAAGATTCCACGAAAGCTTCCCTGTGATCGGGTCTTGTTCCGCTTTTGAAATTTCGGATACTTCAACAGCAATATCACCTTGTTTTGATATAGGAATCTGGTCTTGCACTTCTATATTAATAGGTGTTTTGCGATTATTTTTTACCGTGATCTCGAATGTGTAGGCTTCTTTTTTATTTGTGCCGATATATTTTGTACTCGTCAGGTCTTTTTGCTTGGTGCGTGTAACCATTACCTTTCTATCCCTGCCAAGTGAAAGGTT
>JBIOHI010000129.1:0-6239 GCA_044448845.1 Bacteroidia bacterium | reverse complement strand
CACTCTTTTATGGCGACTGCCTGATTCTTCCATGCGGTGCAAAAATAACTTTTTTAGCCTTCTGTAATTTTTTTTTACTCACCTGCTGTGAATATAACTTTTGGCGATTGAATCTGTTATTTACATTTGCCTTAACGATTTCACTTTATGCAAATAGAAAAAACACACCTCGAAGGCCTGCTTATCATCAAACCTGATGTTTTCAGGGATGCACGCGGATATTTTTATGAACCGTACAACAGAAAAAAATTTGAGGCCGCCGGCATCACGGTGGAATTTGTACAGGATAACCAGTCGCTCTCGAATAAAGGTACCATCCGAGGACTGCATTTTCAGTCGCCCCCTTTTGAACAGGGCAAACTGGTGCGGGTGGTGAAAGGTGCGGTGCTGGATGTAGTGGTGGACATCCGGAAAAATTCTCCCGACTACGGAAAACATTTTTTGATCGAACTCAGCGAAACGAATTTTCTCCAATTCTGGATACCTGCCGGTTTTGCTCACGGATTCTCAGTTCTTGAGGACCAAACGATCTTTGAATACAAATGCTCCAACTATTATTCGAGGCCGAGTGAAGCAGGAATCCTGTGGAATGACATGGATCTTGGGATCAACTGGCAGGTGGGTGATCCGGTGGTTTCCGAAAAAGATCAATTGCTTCCGCTGTTCAAAGACTTTAAAAGTCCGTTTTAGTTTTCAGGAGTGCTTCCGCCATCACCAGGTCTTCGGGGGTGGTGATCTTGAAGTTGCGATAATCCCCGGTGACCAGGTTTATTTTTTCGTTGAATATTTCTTCCAGCACGGTTGCATCATCGGCAAAATTGCTGTGAACTGCCATTTTATAGGCGCTTTTGATCAACGAGGTCTTGAAAGTTTGAGGTGTTTGAACCAGGAAAAAGTTTTCTCTTCTTACTGACCTCGTTTCGGTTGAATTTATTTTTTCCCGGATAGAATCTTTTAACTTGACAACTGTTACCGCATTTCCTTTTTCGGCAGCCACGGAAAATGAACGCTCTATCATTTCCTTCGTCACCAGCGGCCTCACCCCGTCATGGATCGCAACCAGGCCATCCGGAATTTCCTGGAGTCCGTTCTTCACCGAAAGAAATCTTGAACTTCCCCCGGCAACTATTTTATGTTCAACAGAAAATGAATGCCCTGTGCAAAGTTGTTTCCAGGAAAGAATAAATTCTTCGGGTAGTACGATCACTATATTAATTCCGGGAATTTGCTGAAATACTTCCAGCGTATGCATGAGCAACGGCTTCCCGGCTAAGATCAAAAACTGTTTGGGGGTTTCTGTTCCCATTCTCGCACCGGAACCTCCGGCAACGATCAGCGCATGTTTTTTGGTTTCAGCCATCATCAGTTCAACGCTGCGGTATCATGAGTTAATTAAATGCACCAGATCAAATGATCAGCATTGCATCACCGTAAGCCAGGAATTTATATTTCTTTTTCACCGCTTCCTCGTAAGCTTCCATCACAAATTCATATCCGCCAAAAGCAGCCACCATCATCAGCAGCGTGGATTCAGGAGTATGAAAATTGGTGATCATCGTGTTGGCTATACGGAAATCGTAATGAGGAAAAATGAATTTATCGGTCCACCCGCTTTTCACATTCAGGCGATTGGCAGATGAAACGGAAGATTCCACCGCACGCATCACCGACGAGCCTACCGCGCAGATGCGGTGTTTCTCTTCCACGGCACGGTTCACTATTTTCACGGTATCGCCAGGGATCTCGAAATATTCCGAATCCATCTTATGCTTGGTGAGGTCTTCCACCTCCACCGGGCGGAAAGCACCAAGCCCATTGTGCAGCGTGCATTCGGCAAACCTGATCCCTTTTATTTCCAATCGCATCATCAACTCTTTGGTAAAATGCAAACCGGCACTGGGAGGAGAAACAGCTCCCACTTTTTGAGCGAAGATGGTTTGAAAACGTTCGTTGTCGAGTTTCTCTACAGCACGGTTCATGTAACGCGGTATCGGCATTTCGCCAAGCCGGTCGATGATCTTCCAGAGTTCTTCATCCGAACCGTCAAACAAAAAACGAATCGTGCGTCCGCGGGAAGTAGTATTGTCAACCACTTCGGCTACCAAAATATCATCCCCGAAATACAGCTTATTTCCCACGCGTATTTTTCTTGCAGGATCCACCAGCACATCCCAGAGTTTCATTTCTTTGTTCAGTTCGCGAAGCAAAAACACCTCGATCTTGGCACCGGTCTTTTCCTTGCAACCATAAAGCCGGGCCGGGAAAACCTTGGTATTGTTGAGGATAAACACATCCTTGTCGCCAAAATATTTCAGGATATCCTTGAAATGTTTGTGGTCGATCTTTTTCTTCTTCCGGTCGAGCACCATCAGCTTGGAATCGTGGCGAATATCAGGCGGATACTTGGCAATAAGGTTTTCGTTGAAAGGAAACTTGAATTGGGATAACTTCATTTTTTCAGTTTAGTGATTTGGATGCATGAACCTCGAGGGTATAAAATTACCCAAGATAGATAAATTTTGAGGGGCAAAAGTACAATTAAATCCCAAATTGTCAACCCGGTTGATTTAATGGTACAATCGGCAAAAAAAAACCTCCCCGCAACTCGGGGAGGTTTTTATCTGTATAATCTTAAAATTATTTTATTGCTCCCTGGAAAGCAGTGTTGCTCCAGAATTTAATAAATTCAACATCTTCTTTTGCCATGTTGCGAACTTCAGCGTTTGCTTGCAGTGCGCGGGTAAGGTTGGCAGCCATATCATCGGCATTGCCGGCTCTTGCCGAAGCGATCGCCTTCAGGTAATAGCAAGCCCAGTCTTTTGATTCGGGTTTCATGTTGTCGAGAATAGTCTTGCAATTTTCCACGCTTCCATTCATTAATTCAGCCAATGCGGTATTAAAATCATTTTTACCGGTCTTCTTGAAATTGGAAACAGCTTCTGCATAATTTCCTTTCTTTATGCAAAGGATTCCCATGTTGTAACTCACATCAGCACCTTTTGATGCAGCAGCTTTATAAGATTTCTCGGCATTTGCATAATCGCCTTTGGCACGGTAAACAACTCCCATATTGGCAAGCACGGCACCATTCTCGGGAGAATTGGCGTTTGCTTTTTCGAGGTTGGATTTTGCACTGTTGTAATCACCGGTAGAAAGATAAACGGTAGCTAAACCATTGTATCCACGCCAGTCATTCGGAAACCTTGCGTTGAATGCGTTATAGATTGACATTTTCTGGGTGTTGTCGGCAGTAACCGAGGCGAGGTGCAGCAATTCAGCATCACTCATCTGATCGGGAGTTCCCATCAATGCACGGAGTTCATCATCGGTTTTCAAAGGAGTCTGTCCTTTCACGATGATCTCTGACCTGCGCAACGGTGGCAGCAATACATTTTTGGTGGCATCCCAGAATTTCTTGAAATCTTTTTTGATCCTTGCTTCTTTTTCATCATCACTCGAAGTGGCTTTGATCATGTCAAGCACGGCATTCTTATCCGGATGGTTGCAGGCTTCAATAGCTTTGATATATCCTGCCCAGTCTTCGGAAAGCGAGTAACCTCTCGACATATTGGAGTCGTTGGCTTCGGCAAATCCGAGTTTCTTCAGTTCTTTTTTGAAATACTCGAACGAAGATTCTTCACGTGCTTTTGATAATCCTTCGTTGCGCGAGAGTTCACCGTCAGGAGAAGCGAAACCATTGATGGTGATTCCCATCACCTTCCAGTTTTTATCGGTCTTCAACAACCCCTTCAGGTCTTCGATCTGTTTTTTGTTATCAAACAGTTTCGCTACTTTAAAGTTCGGGTTGAATTTCGAATTATCAATTAGGTAATAAATATTTACCGGTTTGGTAGCCGTACTTGCAGTATAAGGAGTATTGTCACCTGTTACAGTTTCCGTTCCCTTAACCATAAGTGATGTTACCATGGTTCCTTCAGCAAGGGCTTTAGGTCCAGCCGCAGGAGCACCTTTCGCAGCAGGAGTTTCGAGGGTTTTATACTCGGCACCCATTTTCACCGCAAACGAAGGATACATTGTGCATCGCTTCATATCAGGTGTGTAAGCTACCTTGTCGGTGTAAGTTACTTTGCCACCGGTCTTGGAGCTGACCTTGAAATCAACATTGTCGGTCACTTCTTCGCCACCAATGGTAACGGGTTTCAACTGGATATCGCCTTTCGAAGTTTTCAGGTAAGGAACAAACTGAACGTTCGCTTTCGGGTTTATCGATCTCTCGGGCACGGTAGCGCTCATGGTTATCAACACCGAATCGCCTTTCATTTCCAATGGATTCGGAGCAACCGTGTAGTTGTTCTTCTGCATGTTGGTATTCACACTGCAACCACTGATCAATGCGCCTGCTATTAACAAAACTGGATAACATGACTGTATGTTATTTCTCATAAAACTATAAATTTGTGGTGCAAGTATAGAATTTTTTAATAATACTACATAATTTTTAGTGTGTATATCGTAAAAATAAAGGGTAAAGCCAAAATTCCGGATTATGTTCAGTTGCGTGATGAGAATTTTACCCTGATCGCCTACTTTCGCACCGACCGTCCCGACAAGGCTTTGGAGAAATGCGGGCTGAGCGGTAAACGCGAGATGATACTCGAATTGCTCGATAAAATTCCTTTTGGAAAAATACAAAAAATAGAAATCTGATGGACAACAATATTGTGATCGACCTCACGGATGTGCAGGTTTTCCAGGGGCACAACCTCATTCTCTCGGATGTGGATATTAAAATTAAACGCGGGGAGTTTGTGTACCTCATTGGACAAACAGGAAGCGGCAAAACCAGCCTGTTGAAAACTTTGTACGGAGAACTGCCGGTGGAAAAAGGGACGGGAACCATTGCCGAGTTCGATCTTACCAAGCTTACTCCTAATCAAATTCCCTTTCTCAGGCGCAAGCTTGGAATTGTTTTCCAGGATTTTCAGTTGCTCACCGACCGCACCGTTTTCGATAATTTACATTTCGTGCTCAAAGCAACTGGGTGGAAACACGAAGCCGACATCAAGACCCGCATCAATGAAGTGCTGGACGAGGTTGGGCTTTCCACCAAAGGGTTTAAAATGCCCCACGAGCTTTCCGGTGGCGAACAGCAACGGGTGGTAATTGCCCGCGCTTTACTCAACCGACCCGAAATTATTTTAGCGGATGAACCTACAGGAAACCTCGATCCGAAAGTGAGTGACGATATCATGAACCTGTTGATCGACATTTCCAAACGCGATGCTTCGGTGCTGATGGCAACCCACGATTACCGCATCATACAAAAGTTTCCCGGAAGGATTCTCAAGTGTGAGAACGGGGTTGTTCACGAAACGGAAAGTTTGAAATTGGAAGTTGGAAGTTAGAACTTTAAAAGCGGCAGGAGGCAGTTAGTTTGAAGTTTAAGATTTAAAATTTAAAGTTATTTATTTCCGGTAACTGATAAACTCATTAACGACAACTCAAAACTTTTATCCAAAGAAATTTTAATGTAGTTGGACTAAACTGAAAACTGATTACCGAATACCTTTTACTGATTACCAACAACAATTCGTTTCACCACCCTCACATCATTCCCGCCCCTTTCGGTTCGGGCAGGTTCCAACTCAACCACTACAAAATAATTTCCGCTCGTTTTTTCTTTTAATGATATCTTGAAATTTTTTCCGTCATTCACAACTTCTGTTTTCACCAAGTCACCAAGAACGGTATAAACCGTAATTTTTTTCGGCTTCAGGTTTCCATTCACTTCCAAAGTAAATTCACCGGAGGATGGATTGGGGAAAATGGAAATGGATTTTTCGAAATTATTTATTTCTGAAACTCCCAAACCATAACAATGGTCTGCGTTCATGAAAACGTAACCTGTAGGTTCTTCATAACAAATAAAATTACTTTCACTTTCAAATGGTGCTCTCGGAAACAGAGCGGGTCGATAATTTATATATTCCGGTGTGAAAAAACTCGGGCCGAAAATCACTTTTTTATTTATTACATTACTCGACATTGATGGAGATTGTGATTTAACGGAATCAATAATTTTGTAAGAAAATGAAAGTAAAGAATCTTTTTTATTAAAATCTTTAACATAAAAAATGGTATCAACTAAAATACGGAATTTAGGAATGATAGAATCGTGATTAGAAAGATTACGAATAAGCAAATCTACCTGAATAGTATCTTTTATTTTCACATTAAAATCAAAAAATAATCGCTTCTTTGAAAGATAGTAATAATAT
>JBIOHI010000128.1:0-6260 GCA_044448845.1 Bacteroidia bacterium | reverse complement strand
CTTTTAACATGTTAACTTTTACGGAGTAATGTCATGTAGAACCCATCTAATCCTGATGTTTCGGGAGAAATACGCAGTTCTTTCAATTGTTGAAAAATCTTATTTTCTGATAAAAATCTTGTTATTTGGTACTCTCCTTCCGAAGGCAAAATGCTGCACGTGGCATAAACCATTAGTCCTCCGCTTTTCAACATACCCGAATAAGAATTCAATATTTCCGTTTGTGATTTCCTGATCCGCTCAATAAATTCAATGGACAATTTCCATTTCGCATCCGGATTCCTTTTAAGCACCCCAAGGCCGGAACAGGGAACATCCAGCAAAAGGCGGTCGGCAGATTCGTGAAGCCGCTTAATGGTTTTGGAATTTTCAATGGGTCGCAATTCGATGTTATGCGCGCCCGCTCTGCGGGCGCGTAATTTAAGCACATCCAGTTTCCACTGCTCTTTATCCATGGCTATCACTTTACCTTTATTCTGCATCAAAGCTGCCAGGTGCAGGGTCTTTCCTCCTGCTCCGGCACAGGCATCGATCACCCGCATGTTGGGTTCAACCTCTAAATAGCTTGATACCATCTGGGAAGCTGCATCCTGAACTTCAAAACAACCCTGTTTAAAGAAAGGTGTTTTAAACAGGTTAGTTCGGTGCTTCAAAACCAGGGCATCATTGTAACCTTCAAGAGTTGAAGTTTCAATGCCTGCTTCATCCAGCACATCCTTCAGGTTGGATCGGGTGGTTTTCAATGTATTTGCTCTTATGATCACATGTGCTGTTTGGTTCAATGCCTTTAGTTCCTTGTCCCAATTGCTGCCCAATTCTTTTTCGCCCAGTTCATCCATCCAATCGGGAATGGATTCGCGCACTTTTCTGATTCCGCTGGCTTTGGCTGACAACTTTGCTACTTCCGCGCCATCAATTTTTTTAAATTCCCTCCAAACGGGTAATTCCTTTTCTTTTCCGCTCAATAAAAGCCATATCCCGAACAGGTGCCATCCTTTTTCAGGAGTCAGTTCGGTTTCGTATTCCGTTTTCGTTTCACCTGAAACAAATGAAAGCAACCTCCACCATCGAACCATGTCGTAAGTGTTCTCGGCAATGAAACCACGGTCGCGCGCCCCCCACCTATTGTCCGAGGCTAAAACTTTTTCGATGGCTTTATCGGCATATTTCCCCTCGTTGAAGATCTGCTGCAACGTGAGAACGATCGCTTCAATTAAATTTTTATGGAGTTTCAGTTGAATGAATGAATAAGTGTTTAATAATACGTGTAACTCTGCCAGGAATTCCTGCCTGCTGACGCAGTCGGGCAGGGAACCTAGATCAAAACTGTAGCTCTGCTAGGAATCGAACCTAGATCAAAAGTTCCGGAAACTTCCATACTATCCGTTGTACTACAGAGCCAAAATAGTCAGCAATAATAAATAAGCGTTTTGACTTTTTATTAAGACAATTGTTTTAACAAAAATCTTTTTCCGGCAGCCGACTTCAAATACTTTTCTCTCAACCTTGCTTCAAACCGGCTTTTAGCAACCTCCTTGTAAACAATCTTCCAGGGTTGATGACCGGAAGTAAATTTACTTTTTCCTGAATTATGTTCTTTTAGCCTGCGTTCAATATTTTCTGTAAACCCTGTGTAGAAAATTCCATCCTTTTCACTTTCTAAAACATAAACAGTAAAATTCATTGATACGATGTTTTTAGTTCTTGTTGAGGAATCCCCGCCTGCTGACGCAGTCAGGCAGGGAACCTAGATCAAAAGTTCCGGAAACTTTCCTGTCAGACTGCCTCTGCAGGCTGGCATACTATCCGTTGTACCCCGCCTGACTGACGCAGTCGGACAGGTACAGAGCCAAAAAAATGCCGCACAAAAATACACAAATATTTTTCACACGATTTAATTATTCCTAATTTTACCGCATGCAACTCAACAAAACGATCTACAAAACTGAAATGCAGGTACGGCCGGATGACATCGATATGTTCCAGCACGTGCACAGCAGCCGCTATATTGATTATGTGCTTGCCGCGCGTTACGACCAGATGGGAAAATTCTACAAGATGCCCATGAACGAATTCCTTGAGCATGGATTCGGGTGGGTGATTAATTCCACCACCATTCATTTTAAACGGCCTTTGAAACTGGGCGATTCCTTTCTCGTCAAGACCAACCTTGATGATATGCAGAAGACCGGATGCACAGTAAAATTCAGCATCGTAAATAATTTTACCCATAAGATATGTTGCGATGGTGTGTTTCATTACACCATGATCAACCTGAAGTCCGGTGCTGCCGAAATCATCCCACAATGGATCATCGATCGATATTCAAACCATGGGTAAGATAAAAAACTTTTTCCGGGTACTGGAAAGTTACCTCTTTGGAGTTAAACTTAAAACGATTGAATCTCCGCTGAACGGAACCCTTGAACTCTGGCTGATCAATAATAAAAAAGAACTGAACACCAAAAATGCGAACCAGTCCTTTGGGTCCATGCAGGAAATTTTCCGGAAAGTTTTTGAAACAATAAAGTTAAAAGAAAAAAAGACCGATAAAATTTTATTGCTCGGCCTCGGTTGCGGAACCATTCCGGAGATCATTTTTGAAGAATTAAAATTGAATTGCAGCATGACCGCCGTGGAGTACGATCCAATAATGATCGGCATCGCTAAAGACCATTTCGACATCCTCCGGTTCAAAGATCTTGTGATCGAAACGGGTGATGCAAAAAAATATGTGAATGAATGCCCCGACAAATTTGATCTCATCGTAGTTGATTTATTTAATGACGATGTGGTTCCGGAAGATTTTCTTCAATTGGATTTTTTGAAGCGTGTTTGTGAATGCCTGAATGACGAAGGAATGCTCGTTTTCAATATGGTAACACGAACTAAGCTGCAACAATCAAAATTCGTGGAGTTGAAAAAATATTTCGCACATTCGGAGGTGATAAAAATTTTCAGCAATAGTGTCCTTGTTCATAAAAAATCAATGTGAAGATCATCACCCGCACCGTTCTGCTTCTTTCATTCGTAAGCCTCTTCACCGATCTTGCAAGTGAAATGCTTTACCCGGTGATGCCGGTATATTTGAAAAGTATCGGGTTTTCTGTTTTATTGATCGGGATATTGGAAGGGCTTGCCGAAGCCGTTGCCGGGTTAAGCAAAGGATACTTCGGGGAGTTGAGTGATCATTTTGGAAAACGCCTGCCATTTGTTCGGTTCGGATATACTTTGAGCGCTCTTTCAAAACCAATGATGGCGTTATTCACTGTCCCAATATGGATCTTTGGTGCACGCAGCATTGACCGGCTTGGCAAAGGGATTCGCACATCGGCACGTGATGCCTTGCTAAGTGATGAAACTTCGAAAGAGAATAAAGCAAAGGTATTCGGATTTCACCGGGGAATGGACACCTTTGGCGCGGTGCTCGGCCCACTGAGTGCACTCATTTTTTTATATTTTTTTCCCGGTGAATACCGGACACTTTTTCTCATCGCGTTTGCTCCGGGAGTGTTTGCCATTCTTTTTACTTTTTTGATACAAGAAAAAAAAGCCGAACCGAAAGAAAATAAACACACCTCGTTTTTTTCATTTATTGAATATTTTAAAGAAAGCCCAACCGCTTACCGGCAGCTTGTTTTCGGCCTGCTAGCGTTTGCATTGTTCAACAGTTCGGATGTTTTTCTTTTACTGAAAATAAAAGAAAGCGGAATGGATGATACGCACCTCATCGGCATTTATATTTTTTATAATTTAGTGTATGCCTTAAGTTCTTTCCCGGTCGGAATTCTTGCCGATAAGATCGGATTGAAAAATATTTTTATCTGTGGTTTGATTTTATTTGCGATTGTTTATACGGGTATGGGTCTGATAAATTCATCTGTTGGATTTTTAATTTTGTTCTTTTTATACGGACTTTATGCTGCAGCCACAGAAGGCGTTTCGAAAGCCTGGATCACCAATATCGTTAAAAAAGAAAACATCGCAACCGCAGTGGGAACGTACTCTTCATTCAACAGCATTTTCACCCTGGTGGCAAGCTCACTGGCAGGTTTGGTTTGGTATAAGTTTGGTGCGAACACGATTTTCTTTACCTCTGCAGCGGCAACTATTTTTGTATCCATTTATTTTTCTTTAAAGAAATTTGAAGAGAAATAGTTTAGTTTTACCGCGGAAATTTATCATGTAGAAAATAGGTAAACCAATGAATCTGGAAAAAGAAGACATGGAAGCAATGCACCCGAATGACATTGCACAACGAATTTCAGAACTCAGCGACAAAGAACAAACCCTTGCTTTTTTATTGTTATCGGGAGAAGAAAAATCGGCCGTATTACCCTACCTCGACAAGGCCGACCGCAACCAGATACTAAAACACCTCGGTAATAAAGAAATTGCCGACATTCTCAACGACATGCCGCCGGATGACCGGACTCACCTCTTTGAGAATTTCCCGGATGAGCTCATAAAAAAAGTAATTCAATTCCTTCCTGAGGAAGAAAGAAAAGTTGCCCTCAACCTTCTTGGATACCCCGAAGACAGTGTAGGGCGGATCATGACGCCCTATTATATCCAGGCATATAAACACAATACCGTTGGGGAAATTTTAGGCCATATCAAAAAATTCGGAAGGAAAGCAGAAACCCTGAATATGATCTACGTGATCGATGAGCATAAAAAACTGATCGATGATATTCGTATAGAAAATTTATTGATGGCGGATAACGATACCACCATAGAATCGCTGATGGACTGGAATTTTGTTTGTCTCAAAAGTTTGATGGATAAGGAAGAAGCGATCCACATGTTCGAGGAGTATGATCGCACCGCGTTGCCGGTAATTTCGCAAAGCGGTGTGCTGGTTGGCATAGTAACGAGTGACGACATCATCGATGTGATCGAAAAAAGGGATACCGAAGACATACAGAAATTCGGGGGATTGGAAGCGTTGGATCTTCCCTACCGCGACACCAATATTTTCGTAATGATAAAAAAACGCGCGGGATGGCTCACCATTTTGTTTTTGGGAGAAATGTTCACAGCTTCGGCAATGGGATTTTTTGAAGTGGAAATCTCAAAAGCGGTGGTGCTTGCTTTATTCATTCCGTTGATCATTTCGAGCGGTGGTAATTCCGGCTCACAGGCAGCAACACTGATCATCCGCGCCATGGCGATAAAGGAATTAACTTTAAGCGACTGGTGGTTCGTGATGCGTAAAGAAATTTTTTCGGGACTCGGATTAGGAAGTATCTTGGGTGCCATCGGGTTTTTCAGAATTTTTACCTGGCAAATGATCGGGCTATATAATTACGGGGTTTATTGGTTAGCCGTTGCATTCACCGTTGCCTTAACCCTGATCGGAATAGTGATGTGGGGAACGCTTGCCGGTTCGATGATCCCGTTCGCTTTGAAAAAAATGAAACTTGATCCTGCCACTTCATCGGCTCCGTTTGTTGCCACGCTCGTGGACGTTACCGGGCTGATCATTTATTTTTCCATCGCGGCCATTTTGCTGAAAGGGAAGTTGCTTTAAGGATTTTCTATAACACCGGATTTTTTAAACATGCTTCCGTAAAGGAAGGAATTAAAATCGAACATTTGAATAAGGAATGCTGAAGTATTCAACTCAAAACAACAAACTCCAAACGACAAACTTTCAATGCTTCTCTCCCATTGACACGATCCTCGTGTCACCGTAAGCGCCTGTTAGCAGTTTCTCCCGCACTTCCGAAAATGCTTTGATGGTTACTTCCACATCTTTTAAAGAATGTGATGCCGTTGGTATCAATCGAAGAAGGATCATTCCTTTTGGAATAACGGGGTAGATCACCACCGAACAGAATATCTTGTAATTCTCGCGAAGATCGTGAACCACTGAAGTGGCCTCACCAACCGTTCCGTTCAGCATCACAGGAGTTACCGGAGTGTTTGTCTCACCTATGTTGAATCCTTTTTCTTTCAATCCGTTTTGAAGTGCATGAACAATTTTCCAGAGATTTTCGATGTGTTGTTTTTCGGTGCGGATAATTTCCAAACGCTTCAACGCCCCTTTCACCATCGCCATCGGAACCGACTTTGCATAAATTTGTGAACGTAAATTATACCGGAAGAATTTAATGATCTCTTTTTTTCCGGCAATAAAAGCGCCTATCAACGCCATTGATTTTGCAAATGTTCCAAAGTACAGATCAATGCCATCGTTACAGTTTTGCTCTTCGCCAATTCCTCCCCCGTTTTTTCCCATGGTGGCAAATCCGTGT
>JBIOHI010000127.1:0-6294 GCA_044448845.1 Bacteroidia bacterium | reverse complement strand
TTCATCTTGTGAGCAACAGTTCCGAGTGATTTCCATTCTTTCTGGAGATAAAATTTCTCCACGTTTTCAATCTCGGGAACGGTAGCTGAACAGAATAATTCGAGCATCTGACGAACAAATTCCTTGTCGCCTTCCGCAATGCTTTCAATATAGGTCAGATCAATTTTAGCCATCCGCTATGTCCTGAATTTTCACCCGATATTAAATTCTTTATTTCAAATTTCATAAACAGTTATACATTTGACAAAATTATGATAGGAATCTGCATTTTATCGAATATCCCGTTACGAAAAGAGCCCGACAGTAAAAGTGAAATGACCTCTCAACTTTTATTCGGGAATACTTTTCAAATAACCGAACAAGAAGATGACTGGGCAAAAATAATTTCGGATGAGGATGGTTATGAGGGTTGGATCAGTGCGAGACAATTTGAAAAGCTCGATAAACCTGTTCGAAAAAAAATAATTTCCACCTCTTACCCTTTTGTGGAAGCTGTTTCAGGCCGGGAAAAAACGATGATCGTTCCGGGAAGTACAATTCCCGACCCCGATAAAGATGAATTTTTTATTGGCAATAAAAAATTCATCCTGTCAAAAACACCTCTGCCAGCTTTTACTTTCAAGGATATTGCTGAAGTTTCCAAGCAATATTTAAATGTGCCTTATTTGTGGGGAGGTTGCACTCCTTTCGGAATTGATTGTTCGGGTTTGACACAAATGGTTTACCGGCAATGCGGGATACAGCTGAAACGCGATGCCTGGCTCCAGGCCGAACTCGGTGATATCGTGGAGTTCAGGGAAACGGCCAAATGCGGTGACCTTGCTTTCTTTGATAATGCGGAAGGAAAGATCGTTCACGTGGGGATCATCCTGGAACCGGGTAAGATCATTCATGCTTCCGGCAAGGTGCGCATTGACCTGCTCGATGATCACGGTATCTTGAATTCCGATGAGAAGAAATATTCGCATAAGCTGCGCATCATCAAGCGCATCGTTCGATAAAATCAGGATAAAACCATTTTTGCACTTTATTGTTACATTATAAACCCAAAATATAATATGACAATACAAAAAGGAGACAAAGCTCCATCATTCAAATTATTCAATACCCAAAAAAAAGAGATCTCATTAGAAGATTTTAAAGGAAAGAATCTCATCGTTCACTTCTTCCCTGCTGCATTCACAGGTGTTTGCACCCAGCAGATGTGCAACGTGCGCGATGCCATCGGTTTGTATCACAACGACCGTTGCGATGTAGTGGGCATTTCGGTGGACATGCCTTACACGCTTGGAAAATTCAAAGAATTACAAAATCTTTCTTTCGACCTCCTCTCCGATTTCAACAAGGAAGTTTCGAAAGCTTATGGTGCACAATACGAAACATGGAATATGAACCTGAAAGGTGTGGCGAAGCGTGCTGCATTCGTGATTGACGGGAACGGGATTATCCAATACGCGCAGGTGATGGAAAATGCCAGCGACATGCCTGATTTCGCTGCCATCAATGCAACGCTTGCCTCGCTTGGAGTTCCGGCTGCCGTTTAAAACTGCGGTTGAAATCTACCAAAATATTTTTATCTTCGCACCCAATCAGGTCCCGTAGCTTAACTGAATAGAGTACAACACTACGGATGTTGGGGTTGGGGGTTTGAATCCCTCCGGGATCACTAATAAAATAAAGGGTTTTAGAAATTTTGTTTCTGAAACCCTTTTTTTGTTGCGCAAACAATTTACATATACACGCTTCAGAAAACTTAAACGAAGCTAAAAATATTTTTCAAAAATCCTAAACCTACCTTCAAATCCGGCACTTTGTCAGAAAAACCGGGCTGGCATTCTTTTGTTATTAAAATCGTTTTCAAAATTTTAGTTTTACCGCATTATTCAGATCGAACCACTGACCATTGACCAATAACGAATGACTAACACCATAGAGCACATCGAATGCCTCATCATCGGCAGCGGCCCTGCCGGTTACACCGCGGCTATTTACGCTTCACGCGCGGATATGAAACCTGTTATGTACACCGGCTTCCAACCGGGCGGTCAACTCACCATCACCACTGATGTGGAAAATTACCCTGGGTTTCCCGATGGCATCATGGGGCCTGAAATGATGGAACAATTCCGGAAGCAGGCGGAAAGATTGGGAACCGATATTCGTTACGGAACCGTTACCAAAGTTGATCTCACCGGCAAACCGCCCTACAACATTACCGTTGATGAAACCAAACAACTCCTGGCTGAAACGATCATCATTTCCACCGGGGCTTCGGCAAAATGGCTTAATATTCCTTCCGAACAAAAACTAAACGGTCATGGGGTTTCGGCCTGTGCGGTGTGTGACGGATTTTTCTTCCGCGGAAAAGAAGTGGCCATCGTGGGTGCAGGCGACACCGCTTGTGAAGAAGCTTCGTATCTCGCAAAAATTTGCAAGAAAGTTTCAATGATCGTGAGGCGTGATGTTTTTCGTGCTTCGAAAGCCATGCAGCAACGGGTGTTGAACACTCCGAATATTGAAGTGTATTTTGATTCGGAAACGGATGAGATTCTCGGCAAGGATAAAGTGGAAGGTGTGCGGATAAAGAACCGGAAAACCGGAGCTACCAAAGAAATTGCCATCGAAGGATTCTTTGTAGCCATCGGACACCAGCCCAACACCGAAATTTTCAAAGATTTTCTGAAAATGGATGAAACCGGATATTTAATCACTGAACCTGATTCCACACGCACCAACGTGGAAGGTGTGTTTGCCTGCGGTGACGCACAGGATAAAGTTTACCGCCAGGCAGTTACTGCAGCAGGAACAGGTTGCATGGCTGCATTGGATGCCGAACGTTATCTCTCCGATAAAAACTCCTTGACAATATAATTTTTATGCGCATTAAAAATGAATATCAGAGTATTTATCGAATTTCTTTAGATGTAAATGGCTAAAGCAATTTCTTCAAACTTGCGTTTATCCACTGTCGATATGATGAGAGGAATTGCCTCATTAGCAGTTTTATTTTATCATATCACACATAACCATTCTTTTTATGGTGATTTTTTAACTGATGCTGATTATCTTAAAAAAACAGGAGCATTTGGGTGGCTTGGAGTGCAAATGTTTTTTGTTATATCAGGGTTTGTAATTCCATATACATTATATAATAATCAGTACCAAATAAGGTTTTTTTTAAAATTTCTTTCTAAGCGATGGTTAAGGATAGAACCGCCTTACATTGTCAGTATACTTATGCTAATTGGTGTCGGATTTTTTTACTCAAAAATCTATCGTAATTACCCCTATTCAATTGATTGGAAACAACTTTATTTACATTTATTTTATCTGCCACAATTTTTTAATGTGCCTTGGATGAATGCGATATTTTGGACACTCGCATTAGAATTTCAGTATTATTTAGTGATGGCTTTTACTTTCCAATTTTTCGCTCATGAAAAAAAATGGGTACGTTATGCGACCCTTATGATTTTCGCTTCAATACATTTTGTACTTCCGGAAACCAGATTTCTGACAAGCTACAGCTCTTTATTCCTTGCCGGAATTGTGATTTTTATGCACCGTGCAAAGTTATTAAATACTGCTGAAACGCTTGTATTTATTGCCCTTTGTACCATTTATGCCTTCTTTCAATTTCCTAAAGATTCATTAAGCATTTCTATTGTTTTGTTGATTTCATCGTTGATGATTTTATTTTTGAAATATGACCCTTCATGGGGAAAATTTACCGGGAAGATTTCTTACTCGCTTTATCTCACACATGGTGTGATCGGACATAATATAATTATGTTCAGTATGTATTCGAATTTTGTAAGAAATTATTACCCCTTTCGCGTCTTGATGGTCTTTATTGGTATAACTGCATCAATTACTTTTGCCTGGTACTATTATAAATTCATTGAAAAACCTTCTCAGGATATGTCGAAAAAAATTTCCTATAAATAAGTGTGGCTTATAATTTCAAATTAATATTTCTCTTTCCGATACACTATAACATTATAACATTGCGGAAAAAAGACGGAATCTGTGGTTAGAAAATGATTCGCTGATAACCATGATTTATTCAGGGTATCTTTTGAATCATTAACTCCTAACTAAAACAGGATTGAAGTCACATTTTTATACTTCGATAACGTATTGCGATAGAATCTTTTAAAATTTGTGTGGATGTTGTGCATTTTGAATTAGTTGGTTTGTTCACTTACTAAAACAATTTCACAACATATTTTATTTCAAGTACTTATCAACATTTGTTGATAGCACAACACGTTAAAACATATAATAAAAAAGAAGGTCGGAATAAAAACCTCGATTATAATCCTATAATGTTTTTCAGAAAGTATGAACTTAAAATTCCCAAGATTATAATGCAAATCCGATCTCATTTATTTTTTGTTGTAAAAGTAACAAATTGAAAATCTGATCCGTCATAACCAATGCCTGAAAATGTGGTATCCATTTTTATCTGATTTGAATGCAACAAAGCTTCTTTGCTCACGCCTTCTTCAATAACCGAACACCAGTTATCCCAAACCACCACTTCATTTTTTTTGATCCTGAAATCAGGTTTCAGTTCTTTCAGTTCACCGTATTCACGCACATCGAACACATTGGTGCCAAGAAAAAAATTCACATCGATATTGGAAGTGTATATCTTATGACCGGGAAACTTTGCTTTCAGGTAAGGGATCAGTTGTGAACGTATCATCTCCTGGCTGCCCGTCACCATCATGTCCGACTTTCTGAAAGATGAAGGATGGTCACTGAAAGTTACGATAATGAATGAAAAAACAAAAACGAGCACCAGAACAGTTTTGATCATCGCATTCGAAAAAAGAGCAGTGAGTTTATCCAGTCCATCGAGGCTGATCAAAAAGATAACGGGAAACACCCCGACAAATACTCTTGCCATTCCCATCGAATTAAAAATACCAAGCGCCCAGAAAGCAGAATGGGCAAAGAGAAACGCAACGAATATTCCGAATAGGAGAACTATTTTTTTGAGCGCAACTTCATTTTTAAAAACTTTTTTCATACCTGCCAATTGCATGATACCAGAAAAGATCAGCAGCGCGTACAATACCGGTCCGATGATAAAAATGAGATGGATGATAAAATGATCCCAGGTTCCATGACCGTAATGGTCGTTCATTGCTGCGTAAGGGATGCGATTGAACACCCACAGCAGGTCGTTGTAGTAAAACCCACCGGCAAGAGCAAACACCGCATGGCCGGTGAGGAGAAGCGGAATAAATTTAATTTTCCGGGTGAAGACAAGGTAAACAAAAAGCACACAAAGGATGACCAGTCCTTCCGATCTCACAAAAGGAAGAAAAGACGCAATCAAAATTCCCGCAGAACTTTTATTGCACACCAAAAGATAAACGGAACCGATGAGGAGCAACGCGAACAGCGGCTCGGTGAGGCCAGAAAGCGTTACCACAACATTGGTTCTTGTAAAAAGATACAACAACGGTACTAAGAACGCATACTTGATCTCTAATTTCTTTGCCGTGAGAAATGCAAGATAACACGATGCCAGAGCAACGAACACATTGAACAGTTTGATGCCGGTGAAACCGAACTGAGCAAAAGGCGAGGCGAACAAAGTGAACACCGGCTTTGCCCAGTGATTTAAAAAAAACTCGGGATATATCCACGAGTACCGCGCAAAGAAATAATGCATGAAACTGTCGCCACCTTCCCCGTTTCCTTCGGTGAATACAGCAAGTCCAATGAACGTGATCCCCGAAATGAAAAATAAATAATGAAATATTTTATCCGGGGAAAAATAGTGTTTACTGAGTGCAGCCTGCATTCTTCCTTGATTTTATCAACGCTATCTCCTGCGCCATTTCTTTTATTTGTTTTTGTTGCTTCGAATTCACCACCGAAAGATGCACCAGGAAAAGAATGATCGCAAAGATCGCGGCCAGAAAAACAATGGACGGAGCGTAAAAAACACCGAGCATACCGGCAATAAATTCGAGCCCGTTTCTCCAGAGGGAAAAGAGCAACAGGAAAAAAGTACACACCATCCAGATGATGGCATACTCCTCGCGAAGCCTCCCGCGAACAATGAGGCGAATGATGGCGAACATGAAAAGCAACGCACCTGCGATGCTTACGATCTGAATTTTATAAGGGATGATCTCCATTTTTTTAAAACTTATTTCTTGAAATACGTAAAACAAATTGCCAGCGAAACCTTCATCATGTAATAAACCGAAGAGAAACCCGAGATGGAAGAACTGCCGCCTTGCCGTTCCTTCATTTCCACCTGTACTTCTT
>JBIOHI010000126.1:0-6388 GCA_044448845.1 Bacteroidia bacterium | reverse complement strand
AAAATTGTATGGAAAATATTTAAAAGGAACGAATGATAAGCGTTGGAGAATTGAACACGCCCAGGTGGTGAATGAAAATGATTTTTCTTACTTTAAAAACTTCAATATTATTCCCTCAGTCCAACCGACTCATGCCACCAGCGATATGTATTGGGCTGGAGAAAGGTTGGGGAATGAACGTTTGAAAAATGCGTATGCCTATAAAAAACTGCTGCAGCAAAACGGTTGGATAGCACTCGGAACTGACTTCCCGGTTGAACAGGTCAATCCGTTTCTCACTTTTTATGCAGCCGTGGCAAGAAAGGATTCCTCCGGTTTTCCCAAAGACGGATTTCAAATTGAAAATGCCTTGACCCGGGAAGAAGCCTTAAATGGCATGACGATCTGGGCAGCCAGGGCGGCATTCGAAGAAAAAGAAAAAGGAAGTATTGAACCGGGAAAGTTCGCTGATTTTATTATTACCGGCACCGACCTTTTGAAAGATGATCTGTTAAAAATCAGGCAAACAAAAGTTTATTCAACTTACCTGAACGGAAAAATAGCTTATACACGCTGAGCAATTTCATACCCGTTGAGGTCCGCTACCCAGTCTTTTTGCGCAATACCTTTTTTGATCACTTTCAGGATGGTCATCAACTGGCTTTCTACCGGCCTATCCCAAAAGTAAAATAGTGTAAAACGTTTGTGCAAGTGGTCAGTCAATTGACCATCGGTAATTTCATCGAGGTGCAGATCCCACTCTTCATAGTCAGCCGAGGTGTTTGTTTGAAATTCAGTTAACAATGATACCTGCCAGTTCCCGCCAACAACCTGCTCCACCATCTGAAGCAACCTTTCATTTGAAATCTTTTCAAAAACTTCCATCGTGAATAATTGAGGAACAAAACTAAAAGGAAAATCAGTTCAATGCATCTGTATTTTGGCAGCCTGCCAAATATTTTACCGCAAATTTTTCGTTTTCCAAAAAGCCGGTGTATCGTAGTCCTAAATGGAATAAAGAAGCTTGTATATTTTCAAATTCGATTCTATAATTAAACCTAAAACTGCTAATTTCAGAAGGTTCAAGATAAACCCAGGGTGGTCAATTTTCTTCCTGTCTTCTTTTTCACTCCGCAGGGATAATTGAATTTTTATTAAGAATTCATTACCCTATATTACAAATCGAAATGGATACGAAACGTCAACAGGAACTATACAATTCAGACCTCGATTTACAAAAACTTAATATTCGAATGTCAGAAGTACGGCAAAAATATCCCGACCTATCAGCAAAAATGTCCCTCGAAGACAAACAGGAATACTATAAATTGTTAGGTGAATACATTTCGTTGTGCAAGGTTCGCTACCCCTTGTTATTCCCCAACAAAGCCAATTGATAATTCTCAATAAACATCTATTATTTTTTTAGCTAAGTGTTCTAAGGGGATATACTCCCCTTAATATTTTTTTCTCCAGAAAATCAATTGTTTATACATTTAATGTTGCAACATTAAATGTATGTACATATATTTGTGCCCTGATTCAACCAATATGGAATTGGAAAAAGAAATACAACAAGGTAAATTTAAAAGCAACCGGCACAAGGCGGTATTGAACATCCTTTTTACATCCGGATGGCTCACCTGCCAGCAACAGCGCTTTTTCAAGGATCATGAAATTTCTCCCCAGCAATACAATGTTTTAAGGATCCTTCGTGGTCAAAAAGGGAAACCAATAACCGTTAACGGGATACAGGATCGGATGCTGGATAAAAACTCAAATGCTTCCAGGTTAATTGATAAATTGAAGGAAAAGAAACTGGTAGACCGTGTGATCTGTGAAAATGACCGAAGGCAGGTAGATATCCTGATCACGGAGAACGGCATGACCTTCCTGAAAAAAATTGATTCCATGATCAGCGAACTTGAATCATCACAGGGTAATATAACAGAAAAGGAGGCGGAAGAACTAAACCGCATCCTGGATAAATTAAGAGGATAAATTCAAAACATATAAAAAAAATGAAAAAAATAATCATCAATTTGGCTATCGCTGCCCTGGGCTTGGCAGCATCAGCCGGGCAGCCAAAGGCTCCAAAATCAGACATTGTTAAAATGGATGTACCTCAGTCAACTTTCAACTGGCACGCTAAAAAAGTAACCGGTGAACATAAGGGAACAGTAAAATTTCAAAACGGTGAAGTGATACTTCAAAACAATCAACTTACTGGAGGGTTATTTAATGTTAACATGACTTCCATCGAAGACCTTGATCTTTCCGGAGAATGGCACGATAAGCTGGTGAATCACCTCAAATCGGATGATTTCTTCAGCGTGGTAAAATACAACACTGCCACCTTGAAAATTAACTCTGCTGAAGTGATCAGTGGCGCGAAACCCGGAGAAAATAATTACTCGATCAAAGCAGATCTCATTGTCAAAGGGATCACACAGGAGATCACTTTCCTGGCTTTTGTGATCATTTCAAAAGACAGGGTGGTTGCCAATGCCAGTTTCCTGATCGACCGCACGAAATACGGGATCAAATACGGTTCGAAATCATTCTTCGAATCGATTGGTGACAAAGCCATTGACGATAATTTTGAAGTAACGGTAAGGGTTGTTGGCACAAGATAATTTTTCATCATTGTTTAAATTTAGGTTACAGTTCCGCTCTGTTAAACGGGGCGGAACTTCAAAAAATGAAAAACAGCATTATTCATAAGGCAAATTCAAGAGGCCATGCCAACCACGGATGGCTTGATACACATCACACGTTCAGCTTTGCAAATTATTACGAACCAGATCGCATGAGCTTCGGTGTTTTGCGCGTTTTGAATGACGATATCATTGAAGGAGGTGCCGGGTTCGGGAAACATCCGCATGATAATATGGAGATCATATCCATCCCGATCTATGGGGCTCTTGCACATAAAGACAGCATGGGAAATGCTTCGGTGATAAAAGAATCAGAGGTGCAGGTGATGAGTGCCGGAACAGGAATTTTACATTCTGAATTTAACGGGAACGAAAATAAGAAAGCTAATTTTTTACAGATATGGATATTCCCGAATGAAAAAAACGTAACGTCAAGATACGATCAGAAACAATTTGATATAAGCGAAAGGCAAAATAAATTTCAGCAGGTAGTTTCTCCTTTTTATGATAAAGAAGGATTAAGCATTCACCAGGATGCATGGATGAACCTTGCCAACCTTGATAAAGAAATCGCCCTCACCTATCAGCGAAAAAAAGAAGGCAACGGCATTTATATTTTTATCATTGATGGCGAAGTAAAAATAGATGATCAAACTTTCGAAAAACGTGATGGGATCGGAATAACCGATAGAGATTCTGTTTCAATAAAAGCTCTTTCTGACTCACAAATACTGGTGATGGATATTCCCATGACCGTTTAAGAGTTTAACAATTTTCAAAAAAATAAAACTAAAGATAATGAATAACACAGCAACATCTGTTAAAGGTACCTGGGGTATCGATAACACACACACTGAAATTGGTTTCTCGGCAAGACACCTCGTAGTTACCAATGTGAAAGGCAAATTTGAAAAATATGAAGTATCGGTTGAAGCAGTGAATGACGATTTCACCGATGCAAACATCTCTTTCAATGCAGACGTGAACAGCATCAGCACCGGAGTTGAACAACGTGACGGACATTTGAAATCGGGTGATTTCTTCAATGCTGAAGAATTTCCAAAGATCACTTTTGTATCCTCTTCTGTTAAAAAATTAAACAATGATGAATACACCGTAACCGGAGATCTGACCATTCGTGATGTAACGAAAAAAATAGAACTCAAAGCGGATTACAACGGAACCATCGTTGATCCCTGGGGAGGAACCAGGACAGGATTTGAACTGAACGGCAAGATCAGCCGCAAAGATTTCAACCTGAAATGGAATGCGCTTACCGAAGCCGGTGGTGCGGTAGTAAGCGATGAGATCAAGCTTCATATCAATGCCGAATTAACGAAACAGGCAAAAAACAATTAAAGAGTTGAATCAACTCCGAACCATACAACACATCAGTTACGCGCACGAATTTCAAATGGGAAACATGCGTGTAAAACAACCCTTGCCGTCCCATGAACTGGAGCAGGTGAGTCCTTTCATCCTGCTCCATCATGCGGGGCCGGATACTTATAAACCCGGTGAATACAAGTCGAGGCTCAGACCACACCCGCACCGCGGATTCGAACCTGTCACTTTTATTTTCAGCGGTAAAATGCATCACCGCGATTCCCTCGGTAATGAAGGTTTTCTTCAAACCGGTGATGTGCAATGGATGACTGCCGGAAGCGGGGTCATTCACAGTGAAGGCCCTTCAGAAAAATTTTCAGAAGAAGGCGGAACCATCGAGATCATCCAGCTTTGGATCAATCTTCCGCGCGAACATAAAATGACCACACCCAAATACCAGGACATTCCATCCTCAAAAATTCCTTTGATCGAAAATGATAAAGTGAGAATGAAACTGGTTTCCGGAAATTATAATGGGATGAAAGGTCCGGCCGGTACCTTTACCGAGATATTATCAATGATGATAGAATTTGATGAAGGCACTGAGGTCAGCATTGAGGTGCCGGAGTCTTTCAATTCATTGGTTTACCTGCTTGAGGGAAAACTTCGAACTAAAAATGAAGAAATACCGAAACGCAACATGATCATTTATAATAAAGATGGGAATTCTATTCAACTAAAAACTGTTGAAGCGGGAAAAATTTTGTTTCTTGCAGGAGAACCCATCCTTGAACCGATGGTCAACTATGGCCCGTTCGTGATGAATTACCAGGGAGAGATCAAACAGGCAATGCTCGATTACGAACAGGGCAAAATGGGAAGTTTAGATTTTTAAATTATGAAAATAGTTATCATATCCGGAAGTCCCCGTGATAAAAGTATCACGAGAAGAGCAGCCTTGCATTTGGAAAACATCCTCCGCGAAAAATACGAAGTGGAACTGATCGACCTGCACACAAACGATCTTCCGCCAATGCAAACGGTATTTTCCAGTGAAGAAAAAACACCTCCTCAATACCTTGCTCTGAGAAAAAAAATGTTTGCTGCCGATGCATTCATTTTAGTTTCACCCGAATATAATGGCAGCTATTCGCCCGCCATGAAAAACCTGCTCGATCATTTCCCTAAAACTGTTTATGCACGAAAAGCAATCGGTATTGTTACAGCGTCTGACGGTTCATTCGGTGGAATGAGGGCCGCTCAACAAATGCAACAACTCATCTGTGCTTTATTCGGAATTCCCTGCCCGCAAATGCTCATTATTCCGCAGGTTGACAAGAAATTTGAAACCGGTGGAAAACTGAATGATGAAACATTCACGAGAAACATTCAGAATTTTCTCACGGAATATTTGTGGCTGGCGGAATCCTTATTCAAATCAAAATAATCCTTCACTAAATTTCATTTTTATGAAAAGAAATGAATTTATTAAATCAACCGGTATCCTTTTATTTTCAAACATGATCGATCTCAAATCTTTCGGAAATGCGATGAACGAAAACTCATCCACTTCCCGGATGCCCGTTTTATTTATCGGGCACGGCAACCCGATGAATGCCTTATACGACAATCCTTTCACACGTTCACTGAATAAACTCGGAAAAGAAATTCCGAAGCCGAAAGCCATTCTTGTGATCTCCGCACATTGGTTAACGCGTGGAACTTTTGTGCACAGTTCACCGGTACCAAAAACGATTCATGATTTCGGTGGATTTCCCGATGAGTTATTTAAAGTGCAATATAATGCTCCCGGTTCACCTGAATTTGCAAAACAAACAAAGGAAAATATTCATTCAATCACAGTTCAACTCGATACCGAATGGGGACTGGATCACGGTGCATGGACGATCCTCAAACACCTCTACCCTGCTGCCGATGTTCCGGTGTTCGAACTTAGTATTGATTATAATAAACCGGCACAGTATCATTACGATCTTGCAAAAGAACTGGCATCCCTTCGCACCAAAGGAGTACTCATAATCGGCAGCGGGAATATCGTTCACAATCTCGGGAGAGTGAGCTGGGATGATCCGAATGCAAAATTCGACTGGAGCATCGAGTTCGATGAAAAAGTAAAATCTTTTTTGGTGAATCACCAGCATCAGCAACTGATCGATTACGAAAAAATGGGGAAAGCTGCAGTTCTTTCTGTTCCCACCAATGACCATTATTTACCAATGATCTATTCCATTGCTTTGCAGGAAAAAAATGAATCACTCGTTCAGACATACGAGAGCATTGAAATGGGATCAATAAGCATGCGATGCTTTAAGATCGGATAAATCATAAAAATATTATTCCCGAAAATAAAAAGTTAAACTGGTGATTTTCGGGAATAATTATTTGATAAATACAGGCAATATTTT
>JBIOHI010000125.1:0-6566 GCA_044448845.1 Bacteroidia bacterium | reverse complement strand
CGTGAGCAGTGTGACCTTCCTGCCATAAAAATTCGGTGGTTCGCAAAAACAACCGGGTGCGCATTTCCCAACGTACCACGTTCGCCCATTGATTAATTAAAAGAGGCAGGTCACGGTAGGATTTGATCCAGTCGCGATACGTATTCCAGATGATGGTTTCGGATGTCGGGCGCACGATCAATTCTTCTTCGAGTTTTGCATCCGGATCCACAACGATCTCTTTTGTGTTTTCATCCACTTTCAAACGGTAATGAGTAACAACCGCGCATTCTTTGGCAAACCCGTCCACGTGGCTGGCTTCTTTGGTAAAGAAAGATTTTGGTATGAACAAAGGGAAATACGCATTCTGGTGGCCGGTTTCCTTGAACCGCCTGTCGAGTTCCGCCTGCATCTTTTCCCAGATCGCGTACCCGTAAGGTTTGATCACCATGCATCCTTTCACACTCGAATGTTCCGCCAGGTCGGCATTCTTCACGAGGTTGTTATACCACTGCGAATAATCTTCACTTCGTTTTACTTTTTTAATATCCATCTGAATTTTTTACTGAACGGGCAAAAATAGGATAAGCGTGTTCAAAAGCAATGAGGGGGAGATTCCCGATGCCGGATACCCGATCCTGGATGCGGGATAACGGAAATGTCAACGAAAAAAAATTATTTAATGCGATTCACCGCAGTTTGAAAGATATTTTTCCGGTCGTTCCATGTTTTGTTTTTGCGCTTCGTCCGCTTTGTGTCTTTGATCACCGTTTCCCGCATTTCCGTTGTATCGAATTGCGCTTGCAGTTAGTTCGTAGCTTCAACCCCATATCGTATTGTCGCTTTAAGTATATCCATGTTTATATCTTTCAGCGTTTTGAACTTAATGCAATACCCGGTTACACTCGCCTTGCCAAGCTTTTTTCCAAATGTCAGGGCTAAGTATTTCTTATCTTTAATACCAAGTATATAGACTGAGATTCCTGTTGTGTTCGCACTGATACCAATTTGATAAAACTCCCTGGTTTTCCCCTGCCCGACTCCGTCATTCAGGCGGGCGTCAGCATATTTCAGGGTTTGAAATCCATATCCTATATTAGGATTGGAAACAGTTTTACCTTTATCGTCTTTGCCGTCTAAAAACCACAATTTGCATTTTGGCATTACTTGCAGAATGATATGGTGCAACGCTTGCATATCACTGCGTTTTGGTTCAGGTTGAACTGCAATATACTTTTTGATTTGTTCTTCTACGTTCATATAAAATAGATAATTACAGGTGCTGCCGTATTCGTCATTCTATCTTTCTGTTTACAACTGCAATCGCCATTCCATCATATTCTTTAACTCCAACTGTATGCAAAATTGTCGCGGTAACTTTTTTATTTTCGCTCAACATTTTGTTGAATCGTTGTACACCTTGCACTTTTTCGTCAGGGCTGTTATTATCAAGAACTTTACCTTCTCTAATTACATTGTCGCAAATAATAAGTGTACCTGGTCTTGAAAGTTGCAAAGCGTAGTCAAAATATTCCGTGTAAGGAGGCTTATCTGCATCAATGAAAATCAGATCAAATGGTTCCTCATTTTCGGCAATGATTTTTGGCAAAATGTCCAACGCTTTTCCAACTCTCACCTCTACTTTTCGGGATAGTCCTGCGTTGTCAATATTTTTTTTGGCAACGTCTCCGTGGTGTTTGTCCACCTCAATTGTTATAACTTTTCCATTGTCAGGCAAAGACCTTGCAAGCCAAATCGTGCTGTAACCCCCCAAAGTTCCTAATTCCAAAACTCTTCTCGCGTTACAAGCAATCATCATAACCTGTAAAAACTTTCCTTGGTTTGCCGAAACGCTATGTGGAGGCAGTCCTTCGGTGTCCAGTGATTTAATTGTATCGGTCAATGCTTTGTCTTCCGGTGCAAGTAAATTGCGAATGTAATGGTCAACTCGTGAAAATATTTCAGTGTTCATTTTAAATAGTGTTCGTTAAAGTAATGACTTCACTGTGGAGTTCATTGTTTGTCCACTGTGTAATTCAGTTCGGTTACCCCGCAGGCAAACAAGTGCGTATTCAATAGTTTTAGTTTTATTTTGTCCTTGATGTCCGCAAACAATGGAATGCCTTGTCCAAGAATAATTGGATTAACAAATAGCCAGTAGCCGTCAATCAGGTTCAGTTTCATCAGTGAATGTGTGGCAGTCGGGCTACCAAAAAGTAAGATCTCTTTACTCCCGCTATTGCGGGATTGTTTTATTTCATTTATGCTGTCCGAAAGGTTGTCGCTGATAATTGTTGTGTTTTTCAAACCTGCCTGCCCGGCAGGAAGGCTCGTGTCTTTCATTGTTTTTGATAAAACAACTTTGTGAACCTTGCTATACCACTTTGAATGTTCCATGTCGTGCCTAGTCGCTGTGGGTTTGTCGGCTGCGGTAGGCCAGTAATTTTCCATCATCTGGTAAGTTACCCGTCCATACAAGGCAGTGTCGCCTTCGCTTATCCGCTTATGGCCATAATCAAAAATTTCTTCGTCAACCTTAATCCAGTCCATTTCTCCGTTTGGTCCTGCCACAAAACCGTCAAGCGACAGGTGCATAAATGAAATTATTTTTCTCATGTGGGTTTATTTTTAGTGTTTTCTATGGTGTTACTGTCTTTTTACAATGCTCGTTAACGTTTTGCATGTTGCCGCAGTTGCAATCCGCGTTGGCTTTTTCATTCTGTTATATTGGTGGAAGTCCCAATTCCTTTAGAAATTTATTGTGTGTTTCTCTTGCTTTTGAAATGTCTTTGTCAAGGGCAACTAATTTTTTGTTTACAACATTCAAGTCAATAATTTCTTCGTCTAAAGATGTGCTTACATAACGGGAGATATTCAAGTTGAATTCGTTTGTTTCTATTTCACTCATTGAAACTCTACGGGAGTAACGGGTTTCTTCTTTACGGTTTCTGTATGTGTCAACAATCTTTTCAATGTTTTCAGGAAGTAAGTTGTTTTGCCGTTTGCCTTTTTCAAAGTGGTCAACTGCATTGATGAATAAAACATCGTCAAACTTTTTGCACTTCTTCAAAACCAAAATACAAACTGGAATACCTGTCGAGAAAAACAAGTTTGCAGGAAGTCCAATTATTAGCAAAGGTTTTGTTTTTTTTATTTCGTTTTAATCAATCACTTTTAAGGGCAGGACTTTTTATTTTCCCGCCTTTAGCCATTCAAAAGTAGTTTTTTAACGAAGAAAACAAAATAATCAGAATTTTAACGAAAGGCTTCTTCCGGTAACCGGAAACTGATAACTGATAACCGGTTACCGATCACCGATCACCGATAACCAGTATCCATCATCCTCCAAACAATTTCCCCTTTTCCTTAAAATTATTTTTAACTTGCGTTTTTAATGAAGCACAAAAAGATCGGAATAGTTTTATCAGGTGGCGGAGCCCGTGGTTTTGCACATATAGGGGTTTTGAAAGCCCTGAATGAGAACGAAATTTTTCCCGGGATGATCTCCGCGGTAAGTGCAGGTTCTATCGTAGGCTGTCTTTATGCAGATGGGAAGACTCCCGATGAAATATTTACAGTTTTTTCGCATCTCGACCTGTTCAAGTTCCTGCGGTTCTACCGCCCGAAATTCGGAATGCTCAAAGCGGAAGGAATTAAAAAATTATTGGTCAATAACCTCAGTGTGAAAAATCTTGAAGAACTGAAAATTCCTTTGTCGGTTTGTGCCACCAATTTCTCCAAAGCAAGAACGGATTATTTTAATACCGGTTCTATTGTTGATTCGGTTCTGGCTTCATCGGCCATACCCATGCTGCTCAAGCCATATTTGATCAACGGAAACATGTACGTGGATGGTGGACTGATGAATAATCTCCCGGTAGAACCTCTCGAAGGAAAGTGTGATCTCATCATTGGCGTAAATGTGAATTCAGTTCATGAAGTAACACGATTTCGTTCGTTTCGTAATTATACCGACCGGGTGCTGCATCTCGCTCTCCGTGCCAACGTGAACAAGAATATCCCGAAGTGTGACATCTATATTGAACCGCCAAACCTGATGGATTTTCATTTGCTCAAAGTTTCCTTAGCCCGCGAGATATTTGAAGCTGGATACAACCATACATTAAAATTAATTGACGAAATCAACAAGAAGGTTCATTAAATTATTTTAATATCCGGTGGCATGTCATTTGAGAATTCATTTATTAATAATAAATTTGACCAAATATTCTCATATGAAAAATGCAATCACACGGCTGACACTTTCAGCCATCGTTTTAGGAACAGTCGTTACTTCGTTTGATTCATGCAAATCCTCAAAAAAGCCGACCGGCAAGCCTATTGAGCAAGTTACGGGCGAGAGGGAAATATCCGTACCTTTCAGTACAAAAGAATACCAGAGCGACAAGGAAAATTTCCGAGCCAAGGGTTCCGGTAAAAGCGTTGACCTTGCTACAGCTAAAAGGATTGCGCTAATGAACGCAAAATCTGAAATGGCCAGCCTGATCCAGACCACCATTAAAAAAGTCACGGACCAGTACACCAACCAGCGCACTATCGGCAATGCAAGCGAATTCTCCAATAAATTTGAAGAACTGGCACGTGAAGTGACCAATCAAACATTAACAAATATCTCGGTGATCGGGGAAAAGATAACCGAAAAAGAAGGAAGTTATACTTATTGGGTTGCCATCCAGGCCAACAAGCAAGAGGTTTATGACGGAGTGAATAAGTCCGTTTCCAACAATAAAAAACTGGAACAGGATTACGACAAGAAAAAATTTGAAGAGATATTCAATTCCGAAATGGATAAACTTGCTAAATCCAAAGGCAATTAATAATTCGTAACTTTTTTCATTCCCCGCGTAAGAAAATTCTCTTACCCGTTTATTTTATCGTCCTGAAATTCATTAGCCACATATTCATCATTTGCTTTGTAGTGTTTACCTGGTCTTCATGCAACACTCCGAAGCAGGTTGAGGCCAAACCGAAACCGGAATGGGTGGACAACCGCCCGCAAACCCTCGATTATTATATCGGGATCGGAACGGCATCCAAACTTTCCAACAAACTCGATTACCAGCAGGTTGCAAAAAAAAATGCGCTGGACGATCTCGTCTCTGAAATTAAAGTGACTGTTTCGACCAACTCAGTTTTGAAAACCGTTTCACAGGATAAAGAATTCTCGCAGCAATTTAGTACCTCCACAAAAGTCACCGCGTTAAATACCGTTGAAAATTTCGAGATCGTTGGAAGTTGGGAGAATGCAGATCAGTTCTGGATCTATTACCGTCTTTCGAAAGCAGAATACGAGGCTGCCAAGAGAAGAAAGATGCAGGTTCAGATCGACCGCGCTCTTGATTTTCTTACCCGTGCCGATGAGTTGAATTTGCAGAATAATTTTGTCCAGGTCATTCACATGAAGATTCAGGCGCTTGCCGCGATGCAAAATTATCTGAATGAAGATGTGGTTGCCTTTTATAAAAATAAGGATGTGAAATTAGTGGAGGAAATTTTTAATTCCATACAGGACCAATTGTACAGCATTAAATATGTCACCGCTGTTCAGGAAATAGAAGGTAAGATCGGAAAACCGTTGCCGAAATTCAAAGTAACGGCAACACTTAACGGAGGTTCGGTAATCTCCAATCTCCCGCTAAAAGCAGGTAACAACGGTGCATTGAACAGTGCCATCGATCGGAGCGAAACAGATTATAACGGAGTCGCTACATTTTCGAAAGCGAGAGTGATAGGAGCCAGTTTCACCATTTTTTTACGAGTGGTGGTTGACGTGGAAAAACTGATCACGGTAGACAGTTTGAGTACAATCGTTCGGACGCTGTTATTAAGCATGCAACCTCCTCCGGCATCCATCAAAGTGAATACCGAGGCGTTGAATATTTTTATTGACGATGAAGAAAGAAATTTATCGAACCCGATGAACCAGGTTTTCTTTGAACCGATCGTAAAAAAAGAACTCTCACAATACGGTTGTATCTGCGTAGGTAAAAAAAGCGAATCGGATTTCGTGGTAAGGATCAGATCGAACACGCAACCGCAGGGAGTGATGTGGGGCAATATGCTTGGTGCATCAGTAGATATAACTTTTACCATCGTTGATTCACAAACCAACCTTGAACTGTTCAGTGACGGCATCCAGGTGAAAGGTTTTCAAACCACCAACGAAAATGCCGGGTTGGATGCATATAAAAAGAGCGTTGCTGAAGTGAACAAAAAATTACTACCGTCATTGATCAACGCTCTTTTTTCTGGAGGGAATTAAAATAAAGAACCCTGCTTCCTTTCAATAAATAGTTTATTTTTGAGCACATGCAGCAAACTCTTTCACCCGAACAGCTATTGCAAACCGGCAACCTCGAATTCCTCTCGAGGCAGGTGGTGGAAGGTTTTCTCACAGGATTGCATAAAAGCCCGTTCCATGGTTTCTCTGTTGAATTTGCCGAGCATCGTTTATACAATACCGGTGAATCCACCCGTCACATCGACTGGAAACTTTTTGCCCGCACCGATAAATTATTTGTGAAACGGTATGAAGAAGAAACCAATCTCCGTTGCCAGATCATCAT
>JBIOHI010000124.1:0-6604 GCA_044448845.1 Bacteroidia bacterium | reverse complement strand
CAAAACAGTTATCGCAGCCGAAACTCTGCTCGTAAGAATTTTTCAGCGCGCGAAATTGCTGACCCGAAACGGAACTGATTTATTCGCTTCTCCTGCATTGGGCTTTTTTTTAAAGAATGAATTCTCAAAAAGATCGTTCCTCGAAGATCCCCACAAATTAAGGCTCTTCAACGAACTCGATGATTCCGACCTGGCCACTTCCATCAAAACCTGGTGTCATCACGAAGATAAAATTCTGAGTGAGTTGTGCCGGATGCTCATCAACCGGAGGCTTCCTCACATCGAGATACAATCTCAACCTTTTGATAAATCAATGGTCGAAAAAATAAAACGGAAAGTGGCCGCTCAAAAGAAAATCAATAAAGAAGATGCGGATCATTTTGTTTACACCGACAGTGTGAAGAATAAAGCATACAGCATCGAAGGTTTTAAAATAAACGTGCTGTTCAAAACCGGTAAAACCAAAGACATCGCACTTGCATCCGACCAGTTGAATATTACCGCGCTTTCACATACGGTAGTAAAGTACTTTTTATGTTATCCGAAAAATGTATAAATTGCCCCTTCATCCGAACGCGAAAAATAAATGCAAATCACAGCAGGTGAACTTGGTAAGTTATTGAATGGTGAGATTGCCGGTAACCCGGAAGTCGTTATTTCAAAGGTGGCAAAGATCGAGGAAGGCGAGCCTAATGCATTGTCGTTCCTCGCAAATCCCAAATATGAACAGTTTCTTTATTCTACCAAATCATCGGCTGTACTGGTGGCAAAAGATTTTAAGCCTGCCTCCCCGGTTGATGTTACCTTAATTAAGGTGGATGATGCTTACGCCAGCTTTAGTTTCATCCTTGATAAATTCCGCGATAATTTTGATTCGAAAAAAGGAATTGATCCCACTGCCTTCATCGGGACGAATGTTAAAACAGGGAAAAATGTTTTTATAGGCGCGCTGAGCTGCGTGGAACAAAACGCAGAGATTGGCGATAATTCCAAGATATTTCCACAGGTTTACCTTGGTGAAAATGTAAAAATCGGAACCAACTGTATCATTTATGCCGGAGTTAAAATTTATGGTGACTCCCTGATCGGTAATAATTGCATCATTCATTCGGGAACGGTGATCGGAAGCGATGGTTTTGGATTTGCGCCAATGCCTGACCGTTCCTATAAAAAAATTCCTCAAACCGGAAATGTGATCATCGAGGACGATGTGGAGATCGGCTCCAATTCTTCGATCGACCGAGCCACTATGGGAAGCACCATCATCCGCAAAGGAGTGAAACTGGATAACCTGGTGCAGATCGCACACAACGTGGAGATCGGTGAACACACGGTGATCGCTTCGCAAAGCGGTGTTGCCGGAAGTACCAAGGTAGGCAAGCATTGCATTCTGGCAGGGCAGGTTGGATTGGTGGGGCATATCACTATTGCTGACGGATCCATCATTGGTGCGCAAAGCGGGATCAACAGCAGTATCAAAGAGGCGGAACAAAAATGGTTCGGCACTCCGGCCTTTGAATATAAAAATGCCTTGAAATCGACCATCTATTTTAAACAACTTCCTTCCATGGATCAACGAATAAAAGAACTGGAAAAAGTGATCGCGGGATTGAAAAAAGAAAATTCAGAAAATAACTCATGAGTTCATAAAAATATAAATGAAGCAGACAACCATAAAAAAAACAGCGTCACTGAGCGGGGTGGGATTGCACACGGGCAAAGATGTTACGCTGACTTTTAACCCTGCTCCTGAAAACTTCGGGATCAAATTTCAACGGATCGATGTACCCGGGCAACCAATCATCGAAGCGGATGTGGACCTTGTGACAGACACTTCGCGGGGCACTACCCTCGAAAAGAACGGATACCGGGTGGCAACCGTGGAACACGTAATGTCGTCACTTGCCGGGCTTGAAATTGACAACTGCCTTATCCAGATGGATTCGGATGAAACACCGATCATGGACGGAAGCGGAAGGTATTTTACAAAAGTTTTGAAAGATACCGGTATCACTGAACTCGATGCTGACCGCGAATATTTCACGGTTCCTCAAAATATTTATTACCAGGAGAACGACCGGTCGGTGGAAATGATCGCCATGCCGCTTGATGATTATCGGCTCACGGTGATGGTGGATTATAATTCACCGGTGCTCGGAAGCCAGCATGCTTCCATTACCAGCCTGAAAGAATACGAAAAAGAGATTGCTTCGTGCCGCACTTTTTGTTTTTTGCATGAACTCGAAATGCTTTACAACAATAATTTGATTCGTGGAGGTGACCTGAATAATGCAATCGTGATAGTGGATCGGGTAATTGAAGACGATGAACTTGAACACCTGGCAAAAATGTTCAACAAACCAAAAGTGGAAGTAAAGAAAGAAGGTATTCTCAATAATGTTGACCTTCGTTTTCACAACGAACCGGCACGCCATAAATTATTAGACCTGATCGGTGACCTTGCACTCATCGGTGTTCCCATCAAAGCGCAGATCATGGCAGCAAGGCCTGGACATGCTGCCAATGTTGCTTTCGGAAAAAAGATAAAAGCTCTGATCAAAAAAACGCGCAGCACTGTAAATGTTCCTAAATACGATCCTTCAAAAACCCCATTGTACAGTGCAATAGAAATTGCCAAAATGTTGCCTCACAAATATCCTTTCCTGTTCGTGGATAAGATCATCGACATGGGAAAGAATTATATAACCGGGGTAAAAAATGTAACCATCAATGAACCCTTTTTCCAGGGACATTTTCCCGGAAACCCGGTAATGCCCGGGGTGCTGATCATTGAGGCCATGGCGCAGGCCGGTGGAGTGCTCGTGTTATCGCAGGTAGATGATCCTCAAAATTACAATACTTTATTCATGAAAATTGACAATGCCAAATTCAAGGACATGGTGATCCCTGGCGATACGCTGGTTTTCCGCCTTGAGTTGCTCGCACCTTTCCGCAGGGGAGTTTGCTCGATGAAAGGTACGGCCTTCGTTGGCGACAAGCTGGTTTGCGAAGCGGAACTGATGGCGCAGGTGGCGAAAAAAAATTAAAAACTTATAACTTATTTTGAATGATTTCTAACCTTGCACAGATCGATAAAAAAGCCAGGATCGGTTCGAATGTTTTTATCGATTCGTTTACAAAAATTTATGAAAATGTAGAGATCGGTGACGGAACCTGGATCGGTTCAAACGTGGTGATATTCCCAGGGGCGCGTATCGGGAAGAATTGCAAAATATTCCCGGGAGCTGTGATCGCAGCCATTCCGCAGGATCTGAAATTTGATGGCGAAGAAACATTGGCCATCATCGGTGATAACACCACCATCCGCGAATTTGTAACACTCAACCGCGGCACTTCCGACAAACAAAAAACAGTAGTCGGAAAAAATTGCCTGCTCATGGCTTACGTTCATCTTGCACACGATGTGATCATCGGCAACAATGTGATCATTGCCAACGGAGTTCAGGTAGCCGGTCATGTAGAGATCGATGACAACGCCCGCATCGGTGGATTGTCAGCGGTACACCAGTTCGTGAAGATCGGAAGACACGTGATGGTTGAAGGCGGTTCGATGGTGAGCAAAGACGTTCCGCCATTTGTTAAAGTTGGACGTTACCCGATTTCGTACGAAGGAGTGAATTCCATAGGCATGCGAAGGCAAGGCTTCAGCACCGAAAAGATCAACGAGATACAGGATATTTACCGCGTGCTTTTTGTTCACAACAGCAACGTTGGGAAGGCTATAAAAATAGTGGAAGCCGATATGCACGTCACTGCCGAGCGGGATGAGATACTGGGGTTCATCAAAAGTTCAGAACGCGGAGTGATGAAAGGTTTCCAGAACCGCAAATCCTGATACGCTTGAAAATTTCTCTTGAAAATGTCGGCAAGAAATTTAACCGTCAATGGTTATTTAAAAATATTTCTTACGAGATCGGTGAAAAAAAATCCTGCGTTTTAACGGGAAATAACGGCAGCGGGAAATCTACTCTCTTACAAATGATCTTCGGTTTTCAAACCATCAGCATAGGAAAAATTATCATCTCTAAAGAAAGTAAAATTATTCCAGCCGAAGAAATTTTTCAAAACATTTCATTCACCGCACCTTATCTCGAACTGCCCGAAGAACTCACACCGGCCGAGTTGCTGAGGTTTCATTTTATTTTTAAAGCAAAGGATCCATTTTTCACTTTGGAAGAAATTGTTTCGAAATGCAAACTGGAGAACAGCCTTCACAAGCAGATCAAATTTTTTTCATCCGGAATGAAACAACGGCTCAAACTGGCACTGGTTTTTTTCAGCACTGCTCCTGTTCTACTTCTCGATGAACCCTGCTCGAACCTTGATGCGCAAGGTATTCAGTGGTACCTTGATATGATCGGTGAAGTGGCCGGAAAACGAACCATCGTCATCGCATCCAACCAGGAATTTGAATATGATTTTTGCGAAGATGGGATCAGGATAGAGGAGTTTAGGGTTTAGCCCAACTGCGCTAAAGCTTCGTTGGATAAATGTTTTGGGTTTAGAGTTTAGGAAATCTAAAATTTAAAGTGATCATTATTTTTTGATGCCCATTTGCTTTTGGTGGGGTTAGAACCTGCTTCGATAATTTAAATTTCTTTTAAAAACAGGTATGATGTTTTCTATTTCAGGTAACTTTGTCCGCTAATTTATTTTTTAACCAATTGGCAAAACTATTGTCACTATCAGTCAATATATTATTTTTGATCAAATTCTAAAAGATTATGGATGGTAAAGAATTCAGAAAATATGCGATAAAGCATAAAGGTATCAGCAGCATTAAAGTGGATGCGTACATTGAAAGCACGGTTCAGGACATGACCCGAACCGTTATTGAGGAGCGCCCGATGAACTTCCGCGAGATTGACGTTTTCTCCCGATTGATGGCAGACCGGATCATTTTTCTTGGCATGCCCATCGATGACTATGTGGCAAACATTGTCCAGGCACAAATGCTTTTTCTCGATTCGATGGATTCGAGGCGTGATATCCAGATGTACATCAATTCACCCGGAGGAAGTGTGTATGCCGGCCTTGGCATTTACGACACCATGCAATGGATCAACCCCGATGTGGCAACTATATGCACCGGCCTTGCCGCTTCCATGGCAGCCGTTCTTCAATGTGCGGGAGCTCACGGCAAGCGTACTGCACTCACGCATGCGCGCATCATGATCCACCAACCTCTTGGCGGGGCGCAGGGACAAGCTTCGGATATTGAGATCACCGCCCGTGAAATTCAAAAATTGAAAAAAGAATTATACGATATCATTGCGAATCACACCGGTAAACCGTTCGATAAAGTTCAGGCAGACAGCGACCGTGATTACTGGATGACTGCAGAGGAAGCTAAAGAATACGGAATGATCGATGCTATTCTTGTAAAAAATAAAGCACCTGAAAAGAAATAATGGCAAAAGAAGAAAAATGTTCTTTTTGCGGACGCGTAAAAAATGAAACGGAATTCCTGATATCGGGAATTTCTGCTCTCATTTGCGACTCATGCATCGACCAGGCACATAAACTGCTGCATGAAGAACTCGGTAAAGACACTAAATTATTTGCCGAGTCGAAATTACTCAAACCATCAGAGATCAAGGAACACCTCGATGAATACGTAATAGGCCAGGAAGAAGCAAAAAAGGTTTTGAGCGTGGCGGTTTATAATCACTTCAAACGTATCAACAGCAAAGTTTCGCCCAACGAGGTGGAACTGGAGAAATCAAATATTTTACTGGTTGGTGAGACCGGAACCGGGAAAACCTTACTCGCAAAAACGCTTGCAAAAATTTTGAAAGTGCCCTTTTGCATTGCTGATGCCACGGTTCTCACTGAAGCAGGTTATGTGGGCGAAGACGTGGAAAGCATTTTATCCCGTTTGCTCCAGGCTGCTGATTACAAGGTGACTTCTGCCGAAAAAGGAATTGTTTACATTGATGAGATCGACAAGATATCGCGCAAGAGTGACAACCCGAGCATCACGCGCGATGTGAGCGGGGAGGGCGTACAACAGGCTTTATTGAAAATATTGGAAGGTACGGTTGCCAATGTGCCGCCACAGGGCGGACGCAAACATCCCGAGCAAAAAATGGTTCAGATCAATACCGAAAATATATTATTCATTTGCGGTGGGGCTTTTGAGGGAATTGATAAGATCATTGCCCGGAGATTGCAAACCCAGGCCATCGGTTTTAATGCAACTGCCCTGGAGATCGATTCCAGTGATCCATCTAAATTATTGCCGCACATCTCCCCTGCTGATCTGCGCACCTACGGTATGATCCCCGAGATCATAGGAAGAATGCCTGTTCATTGTCATTTGAATCCGTTGGATAAAAATACCTTGAAAAAAATTCTGACCGAACCAAGGAATGCGCTGATCAAACAGTATAAAAAACTATTTGAACTCGAAGGAACAGAACTCGTGATCAATAGTGAAGTGATCGATCTCATCGTGGAGAAAGCATTGGATTTTAAACTTGGAGCACGCGGTTTGCGAAGCATCTGCGAAGCCATCCTGCTTGATCACATGTTTGAAATGCCCTCCAAAGAGAATGTGAAAGAGCTCGTCATTACTACTAAT
>JBIOHI010000123.1:0-6622 GCA_044448845.1 Bacteroidia bacterium | reverse complement strand
CAATAAGAGACACGGTTTCATGTACAACCGGTGCCGAACCTAAAGATCCCGCATTCGATCAACTCGGGAATAGTAATTATCCGGATTATGCTAAGTCTTCGGTTGCATATCCCATGCCTTCTAATTATTCTAATGATGTATTGGCAAGGCGAAATCTATGGTACACCTTTACTGCCTCGGGAACGGGAAGTATAACGGTTTGGGCTCAGATTTCAGATCAGATGTTAGCAGTACCATTTCATATTTACAAATCGAATAAAAACGGAGCGATTCCCTTCAATGTTTTACGAACAACAGGCAGGGTTGATTCAACGCTTAGCCAGGGATTGACTTTTATACAAAACAATTATGATAATGTAAATAATAAGTTATATTCATCAATCAGTTTCAATAAGGATGGTTGTGATAGTTCCCGTTATTATATTCTGACAGAGACGCCTGATTATTATACCAATTCGACTGCCCTTTATCGCAACTATCCTGTTGTTGTTTCTGTGAGGTACAACGGAACTCTTTATGCCAATGCAGGAGATTTTTGCACCAATGCAATTCCGATGTGGCTGAATGGAGTGGGTACGACAAATGCCATTGCCATGGTGAACTGCCACACCATCGGGGAAAGTTTTGGTGAAGATGGCTCGAATATGGGTTGCCTGTTCGACAATAAAAATTACAAGAGTTCATGGTTCAAATTAACCATGACCGCTTCGCAAAAAGTTGATCTTACTTTCAGCATTCAAAACGGTACCACAGCTTTACCGCAAAATATTCGTTACCGCGTGTTGTACGGGGATTGTAATGCCATGACTCCCGGTCCCTGCGTGGAGAACGCGCTTTCATCATTCCGCCTTGATTGCATGGCACCGGGAGAGTATTATGTGCAGGTAGTGACTCCCAATAATGCGACAGGAAATATTACAGTGAATGCGACCACAACTGTATCTGTTTATCCTATATGTAAACCATTTTTGTTGTTTTCGCCTCTTGCTAATTTTGGTGCGTACAGAAATTGTAACGATACTGTGATAACATTTCAGAATTTTTCCTCAGCGGGAATTGATATAACTTACAAATGGGATTTTGGAAATGGAAATACAAGTACCGATAAAATACCAACAACAATTTTCCATCATAAGAATGCGATTGATACTTTTGGGGTAAAACTTATCGTGACCGATACGTTGCATCAGGAGTTAGATTCATTGATTCTTCCTGTTTATATTTTCAATCATCCGTTATTTGTTAATGCCGGAAATGATGCAATGATTTCCTGCAACGGGAGTGTGCAATTGAATGCCACAACTAATTACCCAAGTCCAACTTACCTTTGGAGTCCGCCAAATTATTTGTCAAATATTTATATTCCAAATCCCTTTGCCAATCCGAATGTTTCTATCAAATATCAAATCACAATGAATGGTAATGATGATTGTTATTTGGAAGATTCTATGAATATCTTTTTCAGGAATTCCATAAAAATACTCGGTGATACTGTTTTGTGTGGTAACGAAAAGAAAATTCTGAGCGGGCCTGTTGGATATTCGAATTATTTATGGTCAACAAATCAAACCACGCAAACGATACAAGTTGATACTGCCGGAGTTTATTTTTTATATGCGTCAGGTGGGGCATGCACCGGTTATGACACCATAACGGTACACGGTTATCCATCACTGATGATCAGCCCAATATCCGATTCCGTAATGTGTTCCGGAGATACAATTTCCGTAAAAGTTGGAAATGGATATATGAAATATGTATGGTCAACAAATGATACCACCAATGAAATTAAGATAACAAATGCGGGAACTTATTGGATCAGAGTTTCCAATAATATTTGCTCGGCTGCCGATACATTTAGTGTTAATTTTTTTACATCTTTTCCGATTAAATTTCCTTCCGACACTTCTTTTTGTGGCGGAGGTTCATTCATACTCAATGCATCAACTGCAAATTACACAAAATATCTTTGGAGCACGGGAGCGAATACACCATCAATAATTGTCAGCACGTCAGGTAAATATTCAGTTATTGTAACCGATACAAACGGCTGTTCAGTTTATGATACTATAAAAGTTGGTATATTTAATTCACCGCCGTTAAAATTAATGAATGATACTTTTATATGCAACGGCAGTAATCTGATTCTTGATGCAAAGGATTCCGCTTACTCAAAATATATCTGGAACACCGGAGAAACAACCCCGCAAATCAAAATCACTCAACCCGGAAAATATATTGTAACCGCAACCAACGGTATCTGCACCACAAGCGACAGCACCAACGTGAAAGTAACTTCTTTACCCTCGCTTCGCCTTCCACCCGATACGGTCATTTGTTTTGACGATATTGAAAAGGTGATATTGGATGCCGGGAAATTCAAATCATATTTCTGGTACCCGACCGGTGAAACCACGGAGACCATTGGTGCCACGGTTGCCCGGCAATACGTGGTGGTGGTTACCGACACCAATAATTGCATTAACAAAGACACCACGCTGGTGGAAGAAAAATGCGGAAGCAAGATATATATTCCAAACGCGTTCACACCAAACGGTGACGGCATCAACGATGTGTTCTATGTTCACAGCCGCAGTTTGGAAACTTTTGAAATTCAAATTTACGATCGTTGGGGCGAAAAAATTTTCTCGTCAACCGACATCACCAAAGGGTGGGACGGCACTTTTCAAAACTTACCCTGCATGAATGAAACTTATGTATGGCTGATAAAATATAAGATCAAAGGAACGAACAATACGCAATCTGCAAACGGAATGGTGATGTTGTTGAGGTGAGATTTTTGAATGATAAAACTATTATGTCGGGAGATCAGGATTTATGTTTCGTTCCTACGGAGCTCAGCATAAAATGTTAAACGTTTTTTCTACCAATACCAGCCTGCCCTGCTGCGCTTAGGTTCGGCTGGCAGGTGTAGTCCCTTCGGGACTTACTGTCGGTAGCAGTAAAATAGCCGCTAAGAAGAGTAAGCCCCATCGGGGCGAAATATTAATAGTAAAATCTTAAGGCAAAATAAAAACTCCGTAGGAGCGCAATAAGTATTCAGCGTCATCCTTAGCTCATTTTTAAAATAAAAAAAGAGGACACTTCTCTGCATCCTCTTTCAAAATATATTTTCAAAAACCTTATTTCAAAAACAAAAGCTTCGTAGCAACGGCAGTTCCTTCGAGGTAGATCGTTACTTCGTAATTTCCCGAAGTAAGATTCCGTTCCTCGGATTCATAATTCAAACACACATCCTGTTTTTCACCGGTGTAATTGATCTTGTAAGAAGCCGTGGCATCAAGGTCTTCTCCCTTTTCATTCTTAAAAGCTGCTTTCGAAATTCCGGCAAGAATTTTTCCTGTCGGTTCCTTGATAACGATGTACAACATTTTCTCTCCGGGTGCTGCCACCTTATTATCCATCACGGTGAAGCACACATCAATTTTATTCGTACGTTTTGCCAAAGCAGCTTCCACTAATTTTCCGGAATTCTTCTTTTTATACGCGGTCACTTTCACATATTCGGCCTTCAGTTGCGAAGCCACACCCACTTTCGACTGCAGTTCTTTTTTCTCAGTGCTGAGTACCGTAACGGTAGTGTTCAGTGAATCGTTCTTCGACTTCAGTGCTTTGTTCTCCGAAACAAGCTGATCGATCTTTTCGAGGTACTCGTCTTTCATTTTGCGCAGTTCCTCGAGTTCTTCTTTCAAATTTTTGTTCAGTTTTGTAAGGTCTTTTTCTTTCGCAACCAATGAACGGATCTTCTTTTCCTGTTTTTCGAGTTTGGTGTTTGCTTCGTTGAGCAGTGTATCCAGTTTAGCCGAGCTCCCCCTGTACTTCTCTAATTCCACTGTGGTGGAGGCAAGTTCTCTTTCGAGATCGACCCTAACGATGATCATGCTGTCAATTTTTGTATCGTAGGTAACTACGGTAGTGGTATGATGTCTCCATTGGTAGGCGTTGAACACAACCGAACCGAGCAACAATAAAATTAATATGATACTCGTGCTGTTATTTTTCTTTTGAGTTTCCATAATTATTTTTTTGTCAAAGATAGTGGCAGATTTTCAAACTAAAACAAGATAAAACATACATTTGTGGATAATAGAACGAATGAGATATTTTTTAATAGCAGGCGAAGCAAGCGGTGACTTGCATGGTGCAAACCTGATGAAAGCACTGAAGGATAAAGACTCTTCGGCTGTTTTTAATTTCTGGGGAGGCGATAAGATGGGTTCCGAATCGGAAGGATTACTCAGGCACTACCGCGACCATGCCATCATGGGATTCGTGGAAGTGGTACTCAAGCTTGATAAGATTCTTTCCGATATTTCACAATGCAAAAAACACATTCTTGAATTCAAACCCGATGTGGTCGTCTTCATCGACTATGCCGGGTTTAATTTACGCATTGCGGAGTTCTGCAAAAAACATGGCTTCCGCACGGTTTACTACATTTCCCCAAAAGTGTGGGCATGGAAGGAAAACCGTGCAAAGAAACTGGAAAAATATGTGGATGAGTTGCTCCTCATTTTCCCGTTTGAAAAGGAATATTTTAAAAAATGGAAAGTGAAATCCACGTATGTCGGCAACCCGTTGCTCGATGAAATTGCAGAATTCAAACCCAACCCTGATTTTTTTACGGAAAATAAACTGGACAACCGCCCGATCATAGCGGTATTGCCGGGAAGCCGGAGGCAGGAAGTGAATAAGATGCTTCCGATCATGCTCGATGCGACCAAAAAATTTACCGGGCACCAGCTTGTAATTGCGGGTGCTCCCGGGCTGGACGGGAAAATTTACGAACCATTCTTAAACGAGCGGTTGAAGATTGTTTTCGGCCAGACCTACGATCTCTTGCATTGTTCTGAAATTGCAGTGGTTTGCAGCGGTACCGCCACGCTCGAAACGGCTTTGTTCAGTGTACCCCAGGTTTGCGGGTATGCCGGGAACCAAATATCTTATTGGATCATTAAAATGCTGGCGAACATTGAATATATCTCGCTTGTCAACCTCAACCTGCGGAGAACCTGTATTACCGAGCTAATCCAACACGAAATGAACCCGAAAAGGCTCGGGGAGGAGATTGCCCTCATTTTACCCGGGGGAAACAACCGCGAAAAGATGGAGGCGGATTATGCCGAATTACGTGAAATGCTTGGCAACAAAGGCGCCAGCGAACGTGCGGCAGACATCATCCTTGGGCATTAATATCCTTGTCTTTTCCTAATAAAAAGTAAAAGGGGAACATAATATTTTTTTTAATCCAAATAATTGACAAAACTCATTTATCTGATGGGATGAAATATTTATGTTGCACGAATTAATTCAAACTAAAAATTTTATGGCAACCAAAAAATCGAACAATAACTCAAAAAATGGATCGCTCGTTGATGCGTTCATGAAAAAAATCATTGCAAAAAACCCCGGTGAAAAGGAATTCCACCAGGCAGTTTTTGAAGTAGCAGAAAGTGTACTGCCTTACATTGAAGAAAATCCCCAGTATAAAAAAGCGAAAATCCTCGAACGCATTGCTGAACCTGAGCGTGCCATGTTGTTCCGGGTTCCCTGGATAGACGATAAGGGAAACTTCCAGATCAACCGCGGATTCCGTATCCAGATGAACAGTGCCATCGGGCCCTACAAAGGCGGATTGCGTTTTCATCCTACCGTTTATCTTGGTATTTTAAAATTTTTAGCTTTTGAGCAGGTGTTGAAAAATTCTCTCACTTCACTTCCCATGGGTGGTGCCAAAGGTGGAAGCGACTTTGACCCGAAAGGAAAAAGCGATAACGAAGTGATGCGTTTTTGCCAGAGTTTTATGACTGAACTTTTCAGGCATATCGGTGCGGATGTGGATGTACCTGCCGGTGATATTGGTGTAGGTGGACGTGAAGTCGGATTTTTATTCGGGCAATATAAAAGACTGAGTAATGAATTCACCGGGGTGCTTACCGGAAAAGGAATGCAGTTCGGTGGAAGCCTGATTCGCCCTGAGGCTACCGGTTATGGTTGTGTTTATTTCACACATGAAATGCTTGCCACACGCAAACAATCGTTGAAGGGGAAAAGCGTAGTGATATCAGGAAGTGGAAATGTGGCACAGTATGCTGCCGAAAAAGTAATGCAACTTGGCGGAAAAGTTTTAACGCTGAGCGATAGTGACGGATATATTTATGACAAAGCCGGAATTGATAAGGGCAAACTTGAATTTGTGATGGATCTGAAAAATAATAAGCGCGGCCGCATCAAAGAATATCTTAAAAAATATAAAGCCGAATATGTTGCCGGAAAAACTCCGTGGGGAGTAAAATGTGATGTGGCTCTTCCCTGCGCAACGCAAAATGAATTGAACGGTGATGATGCAAAAATGTTAATTAAAAATGGATGTATTGCAGTTGCTGAAGGAGCCAATATGCCTTCCACACTCGAAGCCGTAAATGTATTCCTGGAGAATAAAATCCTGTATGCACCCGGTAAAGCTTCTAATGCAGGAGGTGTTGCTGTGAGTGGGCTGGAGATGAGTCAGAATTCCATCCGCCTCACCTGGACACGCGAAGAAGTTGACCAAAAATTGCATGAAATTATGAAAAGTATTCATGCAACCTGTGTGAAATAT
>JBIOHI010000122.1:0-6670 GCA_044448845.1 Bacteroidia bacterium | reverse complement strand
TTATTCGATGCCGTATAATATCACCATGCCGCAGGCCGCCATTCTAGTCATGCAAACAGACAGCATGCTTCATTACAAAATGTATAACTGGAAAATGGGGCCGGTTTTTAACGCGCGAAAACTGGGGAATTTTCCAACGGGAATAAATGATGTATCCAATTCCAAAGAATTTAAAATCTTTAATACCCTGGCATTTGCCGAAGGTTCCGGTGACGCTTTGATTGAGTTGACTTCTCCTTCAAACATTTTTATTTATGATTTGAAAGGAAGAAAAATAAGGGAGATGAAAAATGTTTTCGGTCAATTTAAAATTAAAAACAGCGAATTTGAAAGTGGCTTTTATATCATAACCGTTGAAAATGATCTGGGTAAAACCAACAGTAAACTTATCAAATTTTAAAATACCTAACTTTGACAATAATATTTCCTGCTTTCTCCGGACTTCCTGTTTTAAAATGTAATTTTGTTCTCAATGATTCATCCATGAGAAATTTTTTGACCTTTGTTTTATTATCACCCGCTTTTGTTTTCGCCCAAAAGAACACTCCGGCTATTTCGGATAACGGTATGCAGAAACAACTTCCGGTAAAAACCGATCGCATTGATCTCTGTGCCGTGCAATTTGATCCGGATGCAAAAGACGAATCTGTGATCAATTTTTGTTCGCAACTTCCCGAAATGTGTAACCAGGACTGCCACTTGCAGGTTACTGATAAGAAAGAAAGTCTTGTTGGTTCACATATTTTCCTGCAGCATTATTACAGGCAAATCCCGGTTTACGGTTCGTATGTGAAACTGAATTTGGATAAGAACGGAAAACAGATCTCATCTTCCAATCATTTATATAATTCTCAGAACTGGAATTCAGTGTCACATCCTAATGATGTTACAAAAGGTTCACCGGTATTTGTTGTTCTTAATGATCAACTGATCCCTGCTTATAAAAATCGAATCAATTCATTCGAAGTGTTCTCTGATATCAATGGAAGTATCCTTTTCAGAAACGACCTGAGAACGTATTTTCAGAATGACGACACCACTATTTATGCCATGGTTTTTAAACCGGATCCCTTGTCAACCTCGAGAAATTTATACGGGACGAACGGAACCTACAAGCATTTTCACGACAGTGATTACGCCCTGCTCAACGGCCAACGACAGGCAGTCACTTTTCCGGGAAAATTTGACACCGGGTATTTTTTTCTTGAAAATGCTTTCGCAAAAAGTGTGGACCTTCAATCCCCGGATTCGGCTCCAACGGTACTGAAAACAGCCAACTTTGCTACACTTCGCTCCAGCGCCACCTTTAAAGAAACCATGGCGATGTATCATATTTATGCCGCGCATCAGTATGTTCAATCGATTGGTTTTGGAAATTATCCGTCCTTTCAATTAAAAGTGGATGCGCTTTCGGGAACGGCAGATAATTCATATTTCAGCGAAAGCGATTCGTCTTTAAATTTCGGAACAGGCGGAGTTCCCGATGCTGAAGATGCAGACGTTATCGTTCATGAATACACGCATTCCATCACCCACACGATTAACACACTCGGGGTTTCAAGCAGCGAAAGGCATGCACTCGATGAAGCGATAAGTGATGCGATGGCTTCTGCGTATTCGCGTGCACTCACTGATTTCAACTGGAGATGGTTGTATAACTGGGATGGGCATAATGAATTCTGGCCGGGGCGAGATGCCGGTTCCTCCAAAACCTACCTGGATTATGATCCGGTCAATTATTATTACAGCAGTGAGATCTGGTCGGCTACCATGGATGACCTGGTTGAAATCTTAGGCCGCGACACCACCTTTAAATTGCTGTTTACTTCTTTATCTTTTTATACTCCATTCACCACCATGCCTGATGCGGCTTTATACTTTTTACAGGCCGACAGCATGCTATATGCTAAATATAATTCCTGGAAGATCAGACCGGTTTTCAATGCACGGAAATTAAGAAATGACACCCTCGGGATCGGGATCAATGAAGTCAGCCTTTCAAATAATTTCAGCATCTTCAACACCTCAGCATTTGCAAGTGGTTCCGGTGATGCGTTGATCGAATTGCCTGCGGTTTCGAACATTACCATCTATAATCTGCACGGACAAAAGATGGGTGAAATGAAACAGGTTTCCGGTAAAATAAATTTATCCCCTGCTTTATTTAACCCGGGATTTTATTTCATCGTGATCGAAAACAACAACGGAATATACACAACCAAGCTGACCCGATTTTAAACAACAATAAATCAAAAAACACTATGGAAAATTTCGAAGAACAATTCAAAAAAACGGTCAACGACTGGCGCAAGAACCTTGAAGATCTGCAGGTACAGTTTACTTTAGGCAAAATGGATGCAGCAGGAATTTTTGAAAAGCAAAAAGACCAATTTAAAACCTGGTTGCATTCTTTCAGGGAGCAAATGGACAAAGCGGTTGGAATTACGAAGGAGAACTCTGATCATTTGCGGGCGAAATTTGATGAACTATTGGTGCAACTGAACCTTGGCAAAGCCGAATCGAAAGATGCGTTCGAAGAACAAAAGAAAAAGATCGAGGATGCAATGAATGACCTTTTCGAAACGGCTAAAAAGATCTTCGGTTCAGGGTATGATAAAATGCTCGGGATATTTGAGAGCTATGAACACACCTTTAAAACAGGCCTCGAAATACTGGAACTGCAATTTGCTTTGGGAAAGATGGAATCCAATGATGAGATCGAGCGGATCAAAAAAGAAATTAACGAAAAACTGGATACAATCAACCGCAATATGCAGAAATTGCGGGAACTCGGGAAGGAGAACATGGAGGAATGGTCCACCCTCATGAAAGAGAATTACGAGAAACTGAAGACCTTTGCCGACTGGTGGGCCAAACAAAAATAACCCCGGGCTTGCAACTCCGAAGCACTTTTTTTAGTCTGATGTTCATAATTCCAATTCAAGGTATGTTAAAAAAAATATTCCTTTTCTCGTTTGCTTTATTTTCAGGCTACCAGGGCTTTTCGCAAATTATTCAGCAACGGGATATGAAACCGCTTTTCAGGAACATTGAAGATGAGAAGTGGGACAGCGCGTTTATAAAGGCAAATGCTATTCTCAAAAAATTCAAAAAAGATTCTTCCGATTACAAAGCGGTGGCAAATTATGCTGCGGTGCTCGCAGCTGCCGGCCTGGTATCCCAGGATAAAATGTCGTACGATTCACTCTATGCTATTCTTCATAAATTTCTAGGCAAACGGCTTATGATGCCGATGTACCCGGTGACCACCGACACGCTTAACATTGGACACAACCGTACCTATCTGAAAGAGAATGATGCAAAGATCTATGGTGCAACGAACATGAAAGGAACAAAATCGGCCACCATTTTAAGTATCGAACATTTTGAATTTGCTGACGTATTTGAGATTGGCCGTTTCCGTGGTGAAAATGCCCGGTGTTCCGGTATTTTATCTTCTTATGAATTAAACCATCACGGTGATAAATACTGGGTGATGCGCTTGTTCTTTAAAAATGCGGTGATCGTTTTGATTAAACCGAGAAACTGACAAACAAAGTTATCCGTTTCCTATGCCGATGAGCAGGTCGCGGATAGAATTGTAGGTATCGAGCGTTTCCGGGTTGAGTTGCGACAGTGCAAACCATTTGGCTTCAGTAATATTCTCTTCGGTTTGCGGAACCAGTTCTCTTGAATCAGAAGTCTTCATCAGGTACCAGTGGGTAATTTTCAGAAAACGATGATTGTGCATTTTGTAAGTGTGATACGAATCGGGAAGTTCCTTTTCGATGGTCAGCCTGGATATCCCGCATTCTTCCTCCACTTCGCGGATGGCCGCTTCCTCCTTCGTTTCTCCCGAATCTATTTTTCCTTTCGGCAGATCCCATTTACCCAACCGCTTAATGAGCAATACCTGCCCGGACCGATTCAGCACCACGCCTCCCGCGGCCTCAATGGAAACGAAATGAGGAAAGAAACTGTTGAACATTTGTTCTTCATCAGCACCCAGGAGGATTATTCCTTTTGAACTCATGCCTTCACATTCCTTAATATAATCCTGGATCTTTCCATTTTCATAGTGAATACGCTTGCAGGAAAGGTATCTCTTCTCAGGCAAATCACTCTGAGTCATAATGAATGGTTTCTCGTTGATGAAAATTTTATACATTTGCCTGATGCAACAATCGGTAGCTGCAAAAATAGCAGAATATTTATTAGAAATTCACGCAATTAAAATCCAACCTGATCAACCCTTCACCTGGGCTTCCGGCTGGAAATCGCCTATTTACAGCGATAACAGGCTTTCGCTTTCACACCCGGTGATACGGACATTTATCAAGAAAGAACTCGCCAAAACGGTTATGGAAAAATTTCACGGCACGGAAGCACTCATCGGAGTGGCAACTGCCGGAATCGCTCCCGGGGCTTTGGTGGCTGATGAATTGAACCTTCCTTTCGGGTACGTTCGCTCCGAACCAAAAAAACACGGAATGGGAAAACAATTAGAAGGCGATATCCGCCCCGGGCAACAAGTGGTGGTGGTTGAAGACCTTGTATCCACGGGAAAAAGCAGCATACAGGCAATTGATGCATTGCGTGAAAGCGGGATTGAAGTTTTAGGGCTCGTCTCTGTTTTTACCTATGGGTTTGATATTGCTGCCGAAAATTTTAAAAAAATAAATTGTAATTATTTTTCATTGTGCGACTATAAAACATTATTGGAAGTTGCCTTGGCCAAAGGAATTCTAAATGCAGGGCAACTTGATTTTTTAAATCAGTGGAGAGTTTCTCCATCCACCTGGAAACAAGGAGAAAATTAATTGGGTGAATGAATAAACTTAAAGGCATTATTAAATTCATCCTCGCAAGCTGGTTCGGTTTCTGGGTTCTCGTTGGCTTTACATTGCTCTACCCTGCTTTTTTGATAACACTGAGTAATCCAAACTGGCATAAGACCGCTCACCGGCTTCGCAGAATTTGGGGGCACTGGAATTTTTTCTGGGGCGCCATTTGGGTGAAACAGATCGTGGAAGAACCTTCTTACAACTCCGACAACGCTTATATCATCACACCCAATCACACTTCGCAACTGGATATTGTGACGCTCACCGTCAAACTCAACCTTGATTTCAGTTTTATGGCAAAGATCGAACTGGCACGTATCCCCGTGTTCGGGATATTTTTCAAAACTATCGATATTGCCGTTGACCGCAAGAATGCAAGACAATCGGCAGCAGCATATCAGAAGGCAAAGAATTTACTGGACAATCATAAAAGTTTAGTGATTTTTCCGGAAGCTACCATCCGTTACGAGGTTCCAAAACTCGGAAGATTTAAAGATGGCGCATTTAAACTGGCCATCGAAAAACAGGTGGACATTTTACCGGTGACGATCATAGGAAACTGGCTGTTGCTGCCCGATAAAGGAAAATTTCATTTCCGGCCGGGAAGCGTTACACAGTTTGTTCATTCACCCATCTCCACAAAAGGATTAACTGATAACGATGTGGAATCGCTAAAACAAAAAGTTTATAGTATTATTGAAAGTAAATTGGCAGAATACGGATTCTTTGAGTAAAAAATAAAATGGCTGAACATATTATCGAATTAAAAGGCATCACCAAATTTTACACCATTGGTGAAGTAGAGGTACAGGCGCTTCGGGGAATTGACCTCGTGATCGAAAAAGGCGAATACGTTGCTTTAATGGGACCGTCAGGTTCCGGTAAATCAACCTTGATGAACATCATTGGGTGCCTGGATACACCCACCGGAGGAACGTATATTTTAAATAATAATGATGTAAGCCATCTCACCGATAACAAACTTGCGGAGATAAGGAACAAGGAGATCGGTTTCGTTTTCCAAACCTTCAATTTACTTGCGCGCAGCACCGCTCTCGATAACGTGGCTTTGCCCCTGGTGTATGCCGGTGTGGGAAAAAAAGACAGGAAATTAAAGGCGGAGAAGACCATGGCAAGCGTGGGACTTGCCGACCGCATGGAACACAAACCCAACGAACTTTCGGGCGGGCAGCGCCAGCGTGTTGCCATTGCGCGTGCACTCATCAACAATCCATCCATTATTCTTGCCGATGAACCTACAGGAAATCTCGATACAAAAACTTCCATCGAGATCATGCAACTGATTGAAGAAATTCACAAACAGGGAAACACCATCGTGGTGGTTACCCACGAAGAAGATATTGCCAAAAGAGCCAGGCGGGTGGTGCGCTTACGCGATGGAATTATCGAGAGTGACGGAGGACATTAATAAAATCCGATTCACTGCATGAAGAATTGGTTCCCGGACAATTTCCCTCTCCATTTCGACAAAAGACTTTTTGTTTATTTAAGTGTCGCATTCGTTTTATTCACAGTAATCGGAACTCTTTCTCATGAAGGAGGTCATTATTTAGTTGGGAAATATTATGGATTGAAACCGAGAATTAATTACATGAGTACAATCCCTAAACCAAATCCGGACGGATACTTATTGTTTGCAATTCAAAAAAGGTTCAGCTATGAGTTAATGAACGACAAACCTTTTCCGTTGAAAGACTTTTATTGTAAAATCGTTGACAAAAAAAAATCAATATCTTTTTTCTTCATCCTCGGGGGGCCTCTTCAAACCATGCTTACCGGGACATTTGGATTGCTTATGTTAATTA
>JBIOHI010000121.1:0-6671 GCA_044448845.1 Bacteroidia bacterium | reverse complement strand
TGAAAAGAAAAGAATTGAAACCAATTTATTTGATATTGACAATTATTTACTTGAATTTTAAAAAAAAATTCGAACAACCTTTGCATTTTAAAATACTTCAAAAAGTTTTCAGAATTGATGATATTCCTGAATTACATGATAGGATTATTGCCGGATCAGCATTAGAGTTGGATAGCTTTTTACTCACAAATGATCCGGTGATACAAAAGTTTAAATTTATTGATGCAATCTGGGATTAGATTAATTTCTAAATGAAATAAAAATGGAAAAAGATCTGGATGAAATAAAAGAACTGCTGCTGAAAAAATCATTCACCAAACAGCAGGTTTCAAAAATAACGAAGGAAATTTTTGATCATTTCAAAAAAGAACTCAAAGCGGTTCAGGAATATTTATCCCCTCTGATGCTGGCCGAGGCACCGCTGGTGGAGGTTCGTTATTTTGACAAAGGGGATTTTGAAGCGCACATCAAATTCTCCGGCGACACACTCGTTTTCATGATGCACACCAATATCTTTGATTTCGATCCTTCGCACCCGATCCATCATAATCCTTATATCAAAGAAGATGAAATGCGTTCGTTTTGCGGTTTGATCCAGATCTATAATTTTCTTTCCGATTCGATCAAATACAACCGCGAAGGCGACCTCGGATACCTGATCGGCAGGGTTTTTATCAATAAAGAAAAACATTTCTTTGTAGATGGCAAACGCCCCCTTTCGTTCCAGTACCACGACATCAGCAACAGCAAGATCAATCACGAAACCATTCACCACATTGTAAAAGAATCCATGTGGTTCTGCCTGAACTTTGACCTGCTTGTACCACCGATAGATGTGGTGAATTTCATCACAGTGGAACAAAAGAATATCATGAGTTTCAGCTCGGGAATGCCGGTTGCCAAGCGACTTGGATTCCAGATGAGCAAGGATGGCGGAAAGGAAGAGGAAAATTAATTCGTGAATTATTTTCTTTCCGCTTGCGCAAAATTTTTCATAAAAAATCGTAATTTGCCTTCGTGCAGTTTGTTTATCCTTCCTTTTTATTCGCGCTGGGTGCTGTAGCCGTTCCCATCCTCATTCACCTGTTCAATTTTCGCAGGTATAAAAAGATCATTTTCTCCGATATCCGTTTCCTGAGACAGGTCCAGGAAGAAACCAAATCGAGGCAACGGCTTAAAGAATGGCTAATATTACTCGCCCGGATACTAACGATATCCCTTTTGGTTTTGGCATTCGCCCAACCGTTCATTCCGCAAAGCGAAACCGGTTTGCTTTCCGTTCAGCCGGCAGTGAGTATTTACCTCGACAATTCCTTCTCAATGGGAAATGAAGGCAAACAAGGTGTGCTGCTCGAGACCGCGAAAAACAAGGCACGCGCGATCGTGAATGCATACGGAAACGATAAAAAATTCCAGTTACTCACCAACGATTTTGAACCTTGGGAACAACGACTGATCGCGAAGAACGATGCTCTTCACAAAATTGATGAAATAAAATTAAGCTCATCTTCTAAACTGCTTTCAACGGTGATTGATCGCCAGAAGCAGGCTTTGGGCAACATTTCGCAGAAAAATTTCAGCATATACCTCCTTTCCGATTTTCAGAAAAACTTTTACGACCTTGAAAATTTTCCCTATGATTCTTCCTTATCCATTCATTTCATTCCGGTTCAATCCAATCTTCAGCATAATGTATTCATTGACTCTGCCTGGCTGGTTAGTCCGGTCGTCCAGGTTAACACACCGGTTCAGTTGAAAGTGAGAATTCGCAATGCGGGAAATGAAAATGCAGAGAATACCGCTGTCACTTTAAAGATCAATGGTATTCAAAAGTCGATGATCAACTTGAATTGTGCCGGGCAATCATTTACCGATGCCGATGTTCCCTTCACGCTGAATACTCCCGGATGGAACCGTGGAGAGCTGTCTCTCATCGATTACCCTGTGACCTTTGATGACAAATTATTTTTCACCCTTTGTACGTCATCGGTGGATGAGGTACTTTGCATTAATTCCGGAAACGAGAACCGCTTCATCAAAAAATTATTTGAAAACGACCCGTCTTTTTTATTGGTTAATTGCGGTGAAAATAAAATTGATTATTCCTCCTTCGGTAAACAAAAACTGATCATACTGAATGAACCAAACTCATTGTCGAGCGGGCTTTCTGCCGAATTAAAGAAATATTTAGAAACCGGTGGAACCGTATTGGTGATTCCCCCGGTCAAGATGATCTCACCCGACCTGAACAACTTTTTAAGTGAGGTGAATTGCATTCATTTGGGAAATTTGGTAAAACAAAAACTAAAAGCCGATCACATCAATATTCATGAAGAAATTTTTAAAGATGTATTTCAGAAAGTTTCATCCAACATGGATCTTCCAACTGTGAACCAGTATTACGAACCGGTTAAATCGGCTGCCACACGGGGCGTTTCGCTGATGCAACTGAACAACGGTATGCCTTTCATTTTTCAATCGGTGCTGAATAAAGGGAAACTGATATTGCTCACCTCCCCGTTAAATGAAGAATGGACGAACCTTCCGCAGCATTCGGTTTTTGTGCCTTTTATGATCAAACTTGGAATGGGAATTTCCGGGACTCCCGATCTTTTTTATTCGATCAACCGCGACAACTGGATCTCATCAAATCTTGAAAGAACCGGTATTGACAAGGTTGCACGCATCACAGGAAACGATGCCGACCTGCTGGCAGACCTGAAAACAACGGACGGAAAAACCAAAGTTTACATCGGGAACCGGTTGAAAAAAGCCGGAGTGTATAAACTTGATATGAGCGCCTCTCCAACCGGCAGTGATTCCGCTTTAACCGGAAATCAAGAACTCTTTGCCCTGAATTATTCGAGGGATGAATCGGACCTTAAATCATTGGACGAAAATGTCCTTTCAAAAATCAAACATGCGTCGGTATTGAAAGAGGAACCTGCTCAACTGTCGAACATTATCAGGCATGAACTGAGCGGAACACAATTGTGGAGAGTTTGTTTGCTCCTCGCTTTGCTTTTTATACTGATTGAAATATTTTTGCTGAAATTTGTTTAGTTTATAGATCATAGACTTTAGTTTTTAGATAATAGTTCATAGTTATTTTTTCTTTGAACCATGGGCTATCAACTATGAACTTGAAAATGAAAATCCTAATCACTAATGCAACGGTCTGCGACCCGCAATCTGCCTTTAACGGGAAGAAATGTGATCTGTTAATCCGCAACGGCATCATTGAAGACATTCTTCTTTCAGGCAAAAAATCACCGGAAGCATCTGCAAAAAATTTTGACGCGAAAAATATTTTTATAAGCCCGGGCTGGTTTGATATGCGTGCCGCTTTGCGTGAACCCGGTTTTGAATTCAAAGAAGACCTGGTCACTGCCGCTGCCGCTGCCGCTGCCGGTGGTTTCACCGGACTGGCTTGTTTACCTACAACTTTCCCTCCCATCCAGACCAAAGCCGACATTGAATTCATCAGGAACAAATCCGAGAATCTTCCTGTGCATATTTTTCCACTGGGTGCTATTTCAAAAAACCTCGAAGGAAAAGAAATGAACGAGCTGTTTGATATGCACCTGGCCGGAGCAGTTGGTTTCACTGATGGCAACAAAACCATTGCCGATGCCGGTTTGATGCTGAGGGTTTTGATGTACACCAAAGTTTTCGGTTCCAGGATCTTTGCTCACTGCGAAGACCCAAACATCAGCGCGGGTGGAAGGATGCACGAAGGTGGGATGAGCACCAGCCTCGGCATGAAAGGGATCACACCGATTGCCGAAGAGATCATCATTCACCGCGATATCGAACTCGCCAAATATGTTTCTGCCCCGATACACATTTCGCACATCTCATCCAAAGGAAGCGTGGAGATCATTCGCAAAGCAAAAAAACAAGGCGTTCCGGTAACGTGTGATGTGGCTGTTGCCAATTTGGTTTTTACGGATGAATCACTGAAAAAATTCGATTCAAATTATAAACTTACACCACCGCTTCGAAGCAAGTCCGACCGCAAAGCGTTGTGGGACGGGCTGATCGATGGAACCATCGATTGCATCGTAAGTGACCACCACCCGGAAGATACCGAGCATAAAGATGTGGAATTTGAATATGCCGCTTATGGAATGATCCAGTTACAAACAGCTTATTCCCTGCTGAACATGAATGCTCCGAAAAATTTCTCGGACAAGGATCTGATCCGTTGCTTATCAGTGAACCCCAGAAAAATATTGAACATTGAACCCGTTAAGATCGAAAAAGGCGGGCGGGCCGAACTCACTCTATTTGATAAAAAACGGAATTGGAAATACGAGTCGAAAAATAACTGTTCCCGCTCAGCCAACTCCCCGTTACTCAACACCGAACTGAAAGGCATGGCCGTTGCCATACTCAGCAAAGACCAGTTTATTAAAAATTTATGAAAGCCGTATTGCAATCGCTCGAAGCCCTGGTTTCAGGCTTCCATCCGGCACAGTCAAAAAATATTGTTGCCGAACTTTCAAAATTATTTACCGAATCAACTGATTTTCTGAAAAAAGTAAAATCATTTGATTCCGTCATCTCGATCCATCCTGAAATTGCCGGGATATCCGATTATATTTTTGACCTGATGATGATGCATCACCTGTCGGCCATTGACAAAGACGATGATTATTTCGACTCGAAGGAATGGCTTGATATCGAAGATAAAACCCTGGAGCGGGGAACGGAACTCCTTAATCTTCTTCTTTACATCAGCGAATCAAAAGAAAACGACATCGACATCAGCCTCACGGATTTTTTGTATGAATTTTTATTGGTTGACGAAGATGAATTCCAGGATGAACACCGCATTTATGAAGACCTGATCGCAAATGAAGACCTCGTTGAAGAAGGGATCGATACCATTCAAAAGATCGCTACCGAGATCGTGGAGACCTCAGAGATCAGGGAACTGTTCACTCCTGTTATTTTATTCTTCCAGGATCCGCGAGAACCGATGATCCCGAAAGAACTTTATCACAAACTGAAACCGGAAGAGCGCGGGGTGTTGAGCTGTTTGCGGGTATTTTATAGTAATTAAGGTACATTTCTAAACGAAAAAAATTACTAGCAAAACTTATCTTATCAGAATTCTATTAAATCTTTTGTTGAAACATCTAAAACTTTTGCAATTCTTATAAGGGTGCTGATACCAGTATTTAATTCTCCTCTTTCTATCCGGCTAACCTGCATTCGCGGTATCTCCGCTTCAAAAGCTAACTGTGCCTGAGTAATACCCTGGTTCATTCTAAACACTCTGATTCTTTTACCCAATATTTTGAGAAATTTTTCTTCCCTTACATATTTCACATTCGGGAAAATGTGATTTCATGAAAACATGTATGATACAAATTTGTATCGTAACTTTATTTGATTAACATTTGCAAAACAAAATATAAAGTTATGAAAACACTAAGAAACTTATTGCCTAAATTTGTGATGGTAATTTCCATCCTGATTTCCATCCCACTAGTGATGATTAATTCCTGTAAAAAAGAAGTGAAAAGTGACAAAAAAATTTCCAGTTCAAGGGGAGCTGCTTCCATTAGTGATCCTACTAATTACTCCGAAGATGAAATTGGTGCTTTTATTAATGATGTTGTTTATTATAAAGCAAACTCTGGTGAAAACAAATGGTTAGATGCTACTGAAGCTATTAACAAAATGGAAGTCGCGACCAACTACCAATATTCCGATATTGATACTCCATTTAAAGCAGTTGATACATCATTCACGTATTCATTTTCACTTACAGCAAATGGCGATGGGCAGTATAATATGCCTGCCATAGCAACCAAGATGTATGATATAAAGAATTTTATACTCGACAAGTTACAAATTAATTTGGGTTCAGAATATAATACCCGGGTTTATAATTGCTCGATTGACTGGAATAGTAATCATGATGGATATATATGTACCGTTTATATTATTAAGACTTATAAAGATTGGCCCGCTGGTATTGGTTCAGCCATACCAACACCTCCGGGTGTACCGAATTCATATTATCATTGGGCATGGGATGCTTCAATATGTTTGAACCATTGTACATTAGGTGCGATGTATGAAATACAAAAAAGGGGATCAGAATATATGCTTGCTATGCAAAACTATTATATTGCCCAGGGAATAGGGCTATACTGGCCAACGGGTATGAAACCATATTATGGTGGTACTTTCAAGATGCACAAAACTGGTAGTAATCCTACTTTCTTTGACTATTCGGATGTACCGGGAACAGGAACAGGATCATCACCTAAATTTCCAACATATACACCCGATACCATTGGTGATCTAATTCCCGATTCAACTGTCGCTATATTTGTAGGTAATATCGGTACAGACGTGCAAAGTTGTTATGATGCGTATTCGGTTCTTTTAGACTATGCCTGGTGCATGCCAAAAGCATTAATTGATTATTATATTTCAAAAGTACCAGATATATTTAATGTTTGCCTGGGAACTCAGGGAATACCAGGGGGGACAAGTGCTGTGCCATTCATTGCTTATGAAGATGCGCAAAATCCTGATAATAGAAATTATAGTGGATTTTGTGTAACTCACCCGGATGTGAGTATTTTAACGAGTCGAAATAAAATATTTCACTGGTATCAATTTAAGTACACTCAATTATTATTCAAAAC
>JBIOHI010000120.1:0-6752 GCA_044448845.1 Bacteroidia bacterium | reverse complement strand
AGATATGAGTGAAGACGATGAGAAGAATATCCCTATAATGAAAAAAAGTAAACTGGCCGAATACATCATCGATCCGCACCAGAAAATAATTTACGTATATGATTTCATCGAACTCTGGACTTTCAATATTGAATTGGTGGCAATTTACCTTAAAGAAAAAGCGGGAACCAAATATCCTGCAATCACTAAGAAAGCCGGTCTTGCACCCAAACAATATGATAAGATCCAGCGATTTGGACTGGTCGATGACAACGAATTTGACGAGATCACCAAAAATTATTTAGATAAATCGGATGAATCTCCCGGAGAGATTTCGGATGACGAAGCCGATGAATTCGGATTGTTCGGGGGTGAACAGGGCGAAGCTGCAGGTGAAACCGAAGAAGAAGTATAAATGATCTGATGAAAAAACTTTATCTCATTCGCCATGCAAAATCGGATTGGAATGACCGGTCAGTAAAGGATTTTGACAGGCTGCTGAATGAACGTGGAACTAATGATGCTCGTGTTATGGGAAAGCGCCTGGTGAAAAAAGGCATCGTGCCCGACCTGGTTATTTCAAGCCCGGCTTCGAGAGCATTCACTACCGCAAAATCAATAGTAAAAGAGATCGGTCTTCGTGAAAAGAATATTGAGAAAGAGCCGGAGATCTATGAAGCAAACATTGAAGACCTGGTGCGTGTGATCCGGAATATCGATGATAAGAATAAAAGGGTCTTCCTGTTTGGCCACAATCCCGCACTCACAGGTTTAGTAGGTTACCTCACGAATCATTTCATTGATAATATTCCTACCTGCGGTGTGGTTCAGATCAATTTCGATCTCCCTTCATGGAAACAGGTTGCACAGAATAACGGCAAATTTATTTTTTTTGATTTTCCTAAAAATCCAGCGGACTGATTCTTTCTGATAAAAAGAAAAATCACTCCGCATCATTTGATTATGGAAAAACCTCTTGCCCTGTTTGTGAATGTCATACTGCCTTTACCACTTGCAAGGCTTTATACCTATCGTGTTCCTGCTGAATTTGAGAACGAGACCGAAACCGGCAAACGCGTGGTGGTTCAGTTTGGCAAGAAGAAAATATACGCTGCCGTGGTTTATGAACTGCATTCGGTTCCACCCAAAGAATACGAAGCAAAAAATATTCTTTCCGTTCTGGATGAAAAGCCCGTTGTTTCGGAACCGATGCTTAAATTCTGGAAATGGATCTCGGAATATTATATGTGTTCGCTGGGTGATGTAATGAAAGCCGCTATGCCTGCGCCTTTTCGCCTCGAAAGCGAAACCAAAGTAAGACTTCATCCCGAAATGGAAGAAGGTGCAGTAGAGCTCACCGACAAAGAATTACTCATTTATGAAGCACTCACCCTCCAATCCGAATTAACGCTGAGTGAACTCAACCAGATCGTTCACACCAAAAATATATTCCCGGTTTTAAAAAGCCTTTATTCCAAATCAGTTATTCTTCTCTCCGAGGAACTTAAAGAAAGCTACAAACCAAAAACGGTGAAGTGCGTAAAGCTTTCTGCTGAATTTGAAAATGAAAAGAACCTTGAGCAGCTTTTTTCAGATCTTGATAAAAAACCGAAACAATTAGATGTGATCATGGCTTACCTTCATCTTAAAAATGAGAACAGCCATATTCAAAAAAGTAAGCTTATCGAAACTGCACGGTCGGGTGAAAGTTCATTAAGCACTCTTGTAAAGAAAAAAATTTTTGAGGAATACAAACTTCCCGTTGATCGCCTGGAAAGCAAAGACCTGGAAACAGAGGAATTTGAGTTGAACGAGTTCCAGTTGAATGCACTCTCCGAATTAAAAAACGATTTAAAGGAAAAAGAAGTCGCCTTGCTGTTCGGAATTACCTCCAGTGGTAAAACACATTTATATGTGAAAATGATTGAGGAGGCATTGAAACAAGGCAAACAGGTTTTGTATTTATTGCCTGAGATCGCAATCACTTCCCAGATCATTTCCAGGGTGAAAAAGTATTTCGGTGATCAGGCCGTGGCTTTTCATTCTAGGATTCCGCAAAACGAACGTGTTGAGATCTGGAATAAAATACAATCCGGTGAATTTAAAATTGTTATCGGGGCGCGTTCGGGAATATTTCTTCCATTCGTCAACCTCGGCCTCGTTATCGTGGATGAGGAACATGAGAATTCTTACAAGCAACAGAACCCGGCTCCGCGTTATCATGCCCGCGATGCCGCCATTTTTCTCGCATCAATCTGGCAATGCAAAACGATCCTTGGTTCGGCCACTCCTTCTTACGAATCTTTTTATAACTGCAAAAACGGCAAGTATGCTTTGGTGGAATTGAACAAAAGATTCGGTGAAATTGAATTGCCAGAGATTATCACTGCAAACGTAAAAGAAGAAACGCGCGTTAAAACCATGAAAGGTAGTTTCACAACTGTACTATATGAGGCGATCGGGGTCGCATTGTCACAACAGGAGCAGGTTATTCTTTTTCAAAACCGAAGAGGATATGCGTTTCTTCAGCAATGCCGCAACTGCCAGTGGGTGCCGAAATGCACCAATTGCGACATCAGTCTAACATACTACAAATCGGCTGATATATTAAAGTGTCATTATTGCGGATTCACCCAGAAATATCACCGGGATTGCCCTGCTTGCGGTTCGCATCTTTTAGACCTGAAAGGAATCGGAACCGAGAATATCGAGGAGCAATTGAAAGTGTTGTTCCCTTATTCTAAAGTGAGCCGGCTGGATACCGATTCAGTTCGGTCGAGGAATGGTTTTGAGAAGATCATTCACGAATTCGAACAGCACGAATCGGACATTCTTATTGGAACCCAAATGCTGGGCAAAGGTTTCGACTTCGAAAAAGTTTCCCTCGTTGGCGTCATCAATGCCGACCACCAGTTGTATTTCCCTGATTTCAGGGCTCATGAACGGGCATTCCAATTGATCTCACAGGTTAGCGGAAGAGCCGGAAGAAAAAAGAAACGCGGAAAAGTCATCATTCAAACTTCGTCACCTGGTCATCACGTCATCTCTTCAATTCTTGGATATTCGTATAAACCTTTATTTGAAAGCGAATTGCAAAGCCGGAAAGATTTCGCTTATCCCCCATTTTATCGCCTGATTAAAATTGTATTTAAAGACAAGAATTATGTGACAGCCTGTGATGCCTCTTTTTTCATGGCTAAACTATTGGAAAAAAGATTTGCTGGGATGATAACCGGGCCGGAATCTCCACCGGTTTCAAGAATAAGAGGACTGTTTATCAGGGAATTACTCCTAAAAATAGATCGAAATACGAAGGGAGTGCAGGAATTAAAAAAATTTATACGCGATTGCATGAATCAAACGAACGAAAAGGAAGCATTCAGGAAAGTTTTTGTCTTCGCAGACGTTGACCCTTACTGAGTTCTACCGTTAAAAGGAGTTAATTTACCCCCTGAAAGGACTTTTTGCCGCTTGGTGGAATTAAATCTTTTTTTAATAGAGGGCTTTGAAAAACGATTTTTTTAATTTATGTTTGTGCGCTATTTATACTTTAATAAAACCATATATCTTAAATAATGGCTGCTAATTTTAAAATAGACTTACAGACGTTCATCGATAATTCGGAGGATATGGTAGGGATTTTTGACACGAATTACCGGCTACTTGCGTACAATCATCCGTTTGCTGATATCTTTTATCGGTCGGATAGAATTCGCGTTAAACCGGGAATGGATCTGGCAGTGGTATTACCCGCAGATAAAAGGAGCATCTGGACTGATCAGTTTACTAAAGCACTTAAAGGAGAAGCCGTTAAATATGAATTTCCTTACGAGGGATCAACGGGCCAGTTTTATTATATGGAGAATACATTCAGGCCTGTTGTTCAAAATGATGACATCACTTGTGTGATCCAGGTTTTGAAAGTGATAACTCTAAGAAAGAAATTTGAAGAAAAGATACAGCAGAGTGAAAAGAGTTTGCGCCACATGGCTGCGAATATTCCAAACTCCGACCTGTTTTTACTCAACGAAAATTTCGATGTGATTATAGTGAGTGGTACCGACTTAAAACGAAAAGGATACGACATTGAAGAATTCGTCGGGCAGAACATGTATGATATTGCCGAGAAATTCGGATTGAAAAGGCTTTGGGAATATTACGACAAAGCCCGCAATGGGATCGAGTCGCATGTGGAATTTGAATTTGAAGAGGATTTTTACCTGGATCATATCATGCCGTTGCGTGATGACGATAACCATATCAACGGGTTCATTGTTTCTTCTCAACGTATCACCGATCAAAAAATCAATCAGCGTAAACTGGAAGAACTGAATCGTTCGAAGGATAACATTCTCGGAATAGTTGCACACGATCTTCGTAATCCGATCTCAGCCATTTTAGGATTGGCCGACCTTGTTAAAAATGATGTGAACCATGCCGACAAATATTTCGACCTGATCAATACTTCCTGTAAAACAGCGTTGAATCTAATTTCGGGCTTGCTGGAGATCTCCGATTTTGATCGTCCGGAATACAAACTGACGACAGAATATACCGAACTCATCTCTTTCATGAAGACCATCATTCAATCGAATGAAGTTCTGGCGAAGGAAAAAGAACTGGATATTGAATTCACATCCAATTGCCAGGAGATCGAGATCGAGATGAACCAGTCGAAGTTTTCACGTGTAATAAACAACCTGCTTGCAAATGCCATAAAGTTCAGTCACCGGAAAGAAAAAATCGAAGTTAATGTGGAACTCCAGTTGAACAGGCAATGTGTGATGATCAGGGTAGCAGACCATGGAATCGGAATCCCGGATGCCATGAAATCCATTATTTTCGATAAGTTCACGAAAGCGGGAAGAAGGGGAACAGAAGGTGAAAAATCAGTGGGTATCGGAATGTCGATTGTGAAACGGATCGTGGAACTGCACAATGGCCGCATCTGGCTCGAAAGTAAGGAGAATGAAGGAACCACCGTGAATATCGAGCTGAAACTGCCCAAAGTAAAGATCACTCATATCTGAGATGCTTCACCGATTCTCCGGAGTCGCGCAACTCGATGAGCGAATCAATCCCAATGTAAAGATGTTTCTTCACAAATTTCGAAGTCACCGTTTTATCACTCTCATAAGATTTTACTCCCTCGGGAATCATTGGATTATCTGAAACAAGAAGCAAAGCCCCTTTTGGAATTTCATTTATAAAACCAACTACAAAAATGGTGGCAGTTTCCATGTCAATTCCCATGGCACGCGTGTGGTGCAAATAGTCTTTGAATTTTTCATCATGTTCCCAAACCCTTCGGTTGGTGGTATAAATGGTCCCTGTAAAATAATCGGATTTATATTTAACGATGGTCGCGGAAACCGCTTTTTGCAGACTGAATGAAGGCAATGCAGGGATCTCCGGCTGAAGGTAATCATTGCTGGTACCCTCTCCCCTGATGGCTGCGATGGGCAAAATAAGATCACCGAGTTTTGTTTTCTTTTTTAAACCTCCGCATTTTCCCAAATAAAGAACGGCTTTGGGTTTAACTGCCGAAAGCAGATCCATCACGGTGGCAGCCATGGCGCTTCCCATTCCGAAATTGATGATGGTTATGTTTTCGGCAGTGGCACTTTGCATCTGGTTGTTTCTACCTTCCACTTTCACATCAAATTTTTCGGCAAACAATTCCACGTAATTCATAAAATTGGTGAGCAGGATATATTCCCCGAATTCTTTCACAGGCTTGCCGGTGTAGCGTGGCAGCCAGTCGTTCACTATTTCTTCTTTGGTGTTCATTGCTTCAAATTTAATAAAATAATCGGGATGAGAATTTATCTGAACAAATGAATAATTGAAGTTTAAAGCGCATCAAACGGATAAAACGCATCTTCAAAATGTTCGATCTCGAACTTCTCCCCTTTTATCACTGCAACAATGTCAAACCGATGGGGACGCGCCCATTCTCTTTCTTCAAGAAAATTCTCGGCCGCCAGCCTGATATTTTTTTGTTTGGCTTTTCCAACTGCCTGTTCGGGGAAAGCCATCTGGCCGCTGGTACGGGTTTTTACTTCCACGAATATGATCTCGTTTTTGTATTCACAAATGATATCAATCTCCACTTTCCCAAAAACATAATTGCGTGCAAGAATTTTGTATCCTTTTCGTTCAAGATAACCTGCTGCAATGTCTTCACCGATCTTTCCGAATTGTGTGTTGTGTTTCGTGTTTTTCATGAGCCTCATTAACCTCTCCCTAAATCCCTCTCCGAAGGAGAGGGACTTTGTGCTAACAGTATTGGGGAAAATATTTTCATCATGCTTTAAACTATTTTCGGAATAAAAATAATCAATCCGATTACAACTGATGTGATGGCGCAAATGAGAACGACACCGGCAGCCACGTCTTTAATCAAACCGGCATTTTTATTTTGTTCCGGTGAAACAAGATCAACCAATTTTTCAACAGTTGTGTTAAATAATTCGGCAGCGATAACCATTCCGATCGCAATACTGATCAATATCCATTCGGTTGAATTAAGATGATAATAAAATCCCGCCAGAACCACGACCACTCCGGCAAACAAATGTATCCATAAATTATGTTCTTGTGTGAATGCATACGCAAGTCCTTTGAATGCGAATCGAAAACTCTGAATTCTTTTTTTGAAGGAAAATTGGCTCATCTACTTTAATAATGCAAATGAATATCAATTTTATGGTTCTTCAAACTTTGTCGCTTTAAATTATTAAGAAAATTTTAAGAAAAGTATTAGCTTACTT
>JBIOHI010000119.1:0-6805 GCA_044448845.1 Bacteroidia bacterium | reverse complement strand
GTTATAAAGTGGGTTCTATTCTCGATTATTCGATCGAAGGAAAGACCAAACAGGAAGAATTTGATGAAACTGCCGAAGAGATCATCCGCACCATTCATTATTCGAAGAACAACCGCAGTTTAATTCCTTTTTGTGTTTTCAAACCCACCGGGCTTGCCCGGCTCGAGTTGCTTGCTAAAGTGGAAGCAAAAGAAATACTCACTGCCGAAGAAAAAATTGAATTCGAAAGGACCAAAGTACGTTTCGAAAAAGTTTGCCGCACTTCGTATGAGAATGATGTACGGATTTTTATTGATGCCGAGCAAACATGGATCCAGGGAACGCTGGATGATATGATCACTGAACTGATGATGAAGTTCAATAAAGAAAAATGTATCGTGTACAACACGCTTCAAATGTACCGACACGACCGGGTTCAATATCTGAAGAATTTATTCGAACATGCCAAAACCCATAATTATTTCATAGGGCAAAAATTAGTTCGCGGTGCATACATGGAACGCGAACGCGGGCGGGCCGAAAAAATGGGTTACCCAAGCCCGATCTGCGCCACCAAGGAAGAAACCGATAAATGTTACGATGATGCGGTGCGGTTTTGCATGGAACATATCGACCGGATCAGCATTTGTGCCGGAACGCACAATGAGAACAGTAGTTTGTTACTCACTAAACTAATGGCCGAAAAAGGAATTGCCAATAACGATGAGCGGGTGTATTTCTCACAACTTTTGGGAATGAGCGATCACATCAGTTTTAACCTTGCGCATCTTGGATACAACGTGGTGAAATACCTTCCTTACGGACCGATCAAAGCGGTTCTGCCTTATTTGTTCAGGCGTGCCCAGGAAAATACTTCCGCCAAAGGGCAGGCAGGACGTGAGCTCACACTAATCTCAAGAGAAGTGAAAAGACGAAGGATCACGGCTTGACTTCCGAAACATAGAATTCAATTCCATCTGTAGTTTCAAAATTTTCGAAATTACCGATACCATAACTTCCTAATCCTTTTCTTTTGTCTCTTGTTGAAATAAACAAAAATGGTTTGTGATTCAATAAATCTTTGATTAAGGAATTATTTTGACAAATCGCATTTTCATCCATCAGTATTTTTTGACCCGGTTTTAAATATGGAATGAAACGCGGGAATGCTCTCCGCTCCATATTATTTACGATGATCATTTTATTGTTTTCAATTTTTTCGATCAGTATTTTATCTTTTTGTTGATTCAAATACACCACCGACCAGTCAAAGAAACATCCGAACGCCAGGGTGAAAATAAAAAAGAGTTGAACTTTTTTGGTACACGATTTAAGAAATTCGATGACCACGATGGCCAGCATCGGGTATAGAAAAACAAGGTATTGCCCTCCCATTGCATGTTCATGAGTGAGAAAAAACAAATAAGGAGAGATCGTTGTAACTGCCAGTATTATCAACATCAGCATGGCATCCGAAAAAACCGCAGCGGATAAAATGCTCTTCACTGAATTTCTTAACTCTTTCCATAAATAGATGGCGATTCCAATGATCGCGAAGAAAAAAATAATTGCAATACTTAAATAAGACGGGGATAAAAAATGATGCAGATTTTTAAAACTCATCACCGGGAGAAAAAAATTGACAAGCCCGATAATTACTTTTGTGATCCTGAAAGGAACCTGTTCGGGAGAAAAAGATTCTTTTCTCAAATGCTGCGTTAGAAAAGAGTCGCCCCAGCAAGGATGGATCAATGTCATGGTTGCAAAGGCAAGTACGGCAGCGATCACAAACACGATAAAATTTCTCAACCCCGCATTCTTTAACTTGAACACAAAAAAGATCCCGCAGGAAGCAATGACGTAAAGGAAAGAATAATGAGTAAGTAACCCGGTTGTTCCGATCGCTACGAGCAAAATCACTTTTAGCCTGCCGGGTTTTTTAAGCCAGTATAAAAAGTTGAGCAAATAAGCAGCACTTAAAAGTTGAAGTAACTCGTACGGCCGTGCATTGAAGGCAACGGCAGCACAAGCCGGGCTGATGGCCCATACCAGGGCAGCAATCACCGAACGGTGATGATCATTGAAAAAATAAAATGCTAACTTGTACACAAAGAAAAAAGTAAACAGTTGAAGAACAAGGTTTAAAAGAATACCTGTGAAAATATGCACCCCGAAACCAAGAACGAACAGGTGAAGCAGCCAGAAATAAAGCGGGGGATGCAGGTCATTCACACAAAGGTCAGAAGCGATTTTTAGGTAACTGTGAGGTTCGTTTATTTCAAAATACTTTTTCCATTCGGCCGCATCCGAAATTTTTCCGTATGGAAACTGCCCGTGAAGAACTTCTTCGTAGTTGACCGAATTTCCTGTAGCGCACAGGTATGAAATAATTTCATCGCCCCCATACATTACCTTGAAATGAGAGTAGAACAGATCACACGCTATGATGAACAGTGCTGCAAAAACAAGGAGCCGTTTTTCGAAAGACATAAAGCAAAGGTGTGAAATTTCTTTCGATAGTAACAATTTATCTTCAACCTGTAAATTGTTGAAATCAGGTTGACAAGTCGGGAAATGTTTTGATTTATTTTGGGCTTTAACAAAAATCATGGAATTCAGGTATCTCGGGCAATCTTGTTTTGATGCGGCCATCGGAGGCAGAAGGGTGCTTTTCGATCCGTTTATCCGCGGTAATGAACTGGCAATGAATGCCGGAATAAAAATAGATGAAATAAAAGCGGATTATATTTTGGTTTCGCATGGGCACAGCGATCATTCGGATGACTTGCTCTATATTGCCGAAAGGAATAAATCCAAGGTTGTTTCCACTTTTGAGATATATTCCTGGCTCAACAAAAACCAAATCGCGAATGTTCACCCCATGAATATCGGGGGGAAATGGAAATTTGATTTCGGTACGGTGAAAATGACACATGCTGTTCACTCAAGTTCGATGGGTGACGGAACGTATGCCGGAACCGCTGCGGGTTTTCTTATTTTTGCCGAAGAAAAAATTATTTATTATAGCGGGGATACCGCCCTCACCTACGATATGAAACTGATCGGTGAAATGTATCAGGTGGATGCTGCGTTTTTACCTATCGGTGATAATTTTACCATGGATGCCGCGGATGCCTGCAAGGCTGCTGAATTTATCGGGTGCAATAAAATCATAGCGATGCATTACGATACCTTCGGGTTTATCAAAGTGGATCACGCAGAAGTAAAAAAAATTTTTAAAAAAGAAGGAAAAGAAATTCATTTTTTAGGGATCGGTAAAAGCATAAAAATTTAAATACATAAAAATGGGAAAAGTTATTTCGATTGTGAATCAGAAAGGCGGTGTGGGGAAAACAACCACAGCCATTAATCTCGCAGCCAGCCTGGCAGTGCTCGAATATAAAACACTCGTGGTGGATGCCGATCCGCAGTCCAATACCACTTCAGGGCTTGGCATGGATCCGAAAAATATCAAACTTGGTTTGTATGAACTCATGATCAACGAAGCATCACCCAAAGATGCGGTGTATAAAACCAACATCAGTTACCTTGATATTATTCCGTCAACGATCGACCTTGTGGGTGCTGAAATTGAACTCATCAATTTGCCGAACCGCGAACGGGTGATGAAACATTCGATCGACAAACTGAAAAAGAATTACGACTTCGTCATCATTGATTGTTCTCCATCGCTTGGCATCATTACCACCAATGCACTCACGGCTTCCGATTCGGTGATCATACCTGTTCAGTGTGAATATTTTGCACTGGAAGGTTTGGGAAAATTATTGAACACCATCAAAATTATCCAGGCGGGTTTGAATCCCGATCTGCAGATCGAAGGATTATTGCTCACCATGTACGACATGCGCTTGCGATTGTCGAACCAGGTGGTGGAAGAAGTGAAGATGCATTTTCAGCAACTCGTTTTCGATACCATCATCCAGCGCAATACCAAACTGAGTGAAGCACCGGGATTCGGGTTGCCGGTGATCGAGCACGATGCCGACTCCCGTGGATCCATCAATTACCTGAACCTGGCGAAAGAACTGCTCCAAAAGAACGGACTGATAAAGACCAGTTACCTTGAGCAGCCCCAGGCGATGAATTAAAACTAATAGAAAAAACAGAATGAATACAAACACCAAACGCAATGCATTAGGAAGAGGATTGAGCGCTTTGCTTGAAGATGCAAATACCGATATCACCGCGTCCAACGTCACCCCGTTGAACACAGTGAATGAAATTCTCATCAGTCATATCCAGGCCAATCCGTTCCAGCCGCGAACCGATTTTGACAAAGAATTGTTGAAAGAGCTGGCCGATTCCATTACGGTTCATGGGTTGATCCAGCCAGTAACTGTGAGAAAGATCGGATACGATTCTTATCAAATTATTTCCGGTGAACGAAGAACCCGTGCTGCTATTCTTGCGGGCCTCACCAAAGTTCCTGCTTACGTGCGCGTGGCAAACGACCAGGAAATGCTGGAGATGGCATTGATCGAAAACATTCAGCGCGAAGAATTGAATGCGATGGAAATTGCTTTCAGCTACCAGCGCCTCATCGAAGAATGCAGCCTTAGCCAGGATGAACTGGCCGACCGTGTTGGAAAGAACCGTTCAACCGTGAATAATTTTTTACGGCTGCTGAAACTTCCTGCCAACATCCAGGCGGCACTCAAGGAAAATAAAATTTCAATGGGACATGCACGGGCAATCATCAACGTGAACGATGAAGAAAAACAGCAATTGCTTTTCGAGAAAATGATCGCCAATGCCTTAAGTGTTCGTGAAATTGAAGGACTGGTGAGGGAGGAAAACGAGAAGAAAGTTTTTTCGCGCAAACGTGCCAAGCAAAAGGAATATCTCGAATACCAGCAATCTCTTTCACGCAGGTTCAATTCGAAAGTGGATATCAAATCGGATGAAAAAGGAAAAGGCGCAATCAGCATAAATTTTAAATCACTTGCCGAGTTGGAAAGGATCCTGGATCTGTTGAAATAATCAAAATCTGAGAATAGAATTTAGATTCGTCAGATATCTTTATTTTTATAAGCAGTTGCCATTAAACAGCTGAAAAAACATGTGTTAATATTTCTCATTCAATTCTTTAAAATGAATAACCCTGCATGAAATGCGCGTGGTTCCAATGCGTCATTCAGACAACCGCGAAGTGGTTGAGTTTACTTCTCTTTCTAATTCATCTTTTATTCAACTCCGTTGGAGTTGTTTTTTACGTAGCTTTTCCTTCTCCGGATTTCATTCGGAGTTATTTGAATTCAAGTCCTTCGGACTTGCTCTCAAAACAGCAAAAAATAATTCTTATGAAACAATTGTAAGAACCACATGCTTTGCGCAATCTTGAATGACTTATTTTCATTTTTTTTAATTAAAAATGAAGTTATAATTTTATTCCAATAAAATCAATAACCAAAATAAACCAATTCTTATCTTTGCCCCGAAAGGCATCATAATTGCAACCTTCGGTATTTGTGCAAAAAATAATTCTGTTTCTGTGCTTACTTTTTCTTTCGGTGTTGACAAACGCCCAGATCGAGCGCGACAGTGCCTTGAATAAAACTCAGGGAATACCAAAAATCACCCCTCAACCGGAAAAAGAAGATCTTTCACCCAAAAAACATTCTCCCAAAAAAGCAACGATCCTTTCTTTGATCTTGCCTGGTGCAGGACAAGTTTACAACCGCAAAAACTGGTGGTGGAAGGTTCCGCTTATTTACGGGGGAGGTGGAGCTTTGCTTTACAGCGCCATTTATTATCAGAATGGGTATGATGAGTTCAGGGCTGCCTACAAACAACGTCTCGAAACAGGTACCAACACGGATGCAAAATATCTCCGGTGGCAAACGCCAACCTTGCAGGTGATACGAGACAGCTACCGCGATGCCCGCGACATGAGTTACGTTTACCTCACGCTGGTTTATGTGGTGCAGGTTCTCGATGCAGCTGTAGAGGCACATTTCTATGATTTTAACATGACCGAAAATTTATCTTGGAATATTCGTCCGGATGTGCGATTTTCGGGAGGTGAATGGAGTAAAGGTTTCTCCCTGAATTATAAATTTTGAGCGTTTGAAAATTGCATTATTAGGATACGGAAAGATGGGCAAGGCGGTTGAAAAGATAGCGATTGCCAAAGGTCACCAAATCGTTTACAAGGTGAATATGGGCAATGCGTATGACTTTATCGCCATGAGCCTTCGAAATGTGGATGTGGCCATTGACTTCAGCATGCCTCATGCGGCCGTTGACAACATCCTGAAATGTTTCCAGGCGAAGGTTCCCATCGTGGTAGGTACAACAGGCTGGTATGAACAATTCGATTTTATCAGGGATAAATGCCTGAATGAAGAACACACCATGGTGTATTCCACGAATTTCAGCGTGGGCGTGAATATTTTTTTCAAACTGAATAAATTGTTGGCAAAAATAATGGACTCATACCCCGATTATGATGTCCGTATCGAAGAAACCCATCACACCGAAAAGAAAGATTATCCGAGCGGTACCGCGTTGACCATGGCCAAACAGATACTGGCCGAGAATCATCACAAGACCACCCATAAAGGGCGGCTGGTCATGCACGAACATTTACCTAATCAAAGTGTGAAACCTCACGAACTGCTGATTGAATCTAAGCGATTTGCCAATGTGATCGGTGATCATATCGTCATCTATGAATCCGTTATTGATGAGATCCAACTGGTACATAAAGCAAAATCGCGTTACGGATACGCCAAAGGAGCAGTGCTCGCGGCTGAATGGATACAAGGGAAAAAAGGCATCTTCACCATGGATGATATCCTTT
>JBIOHI010000118.1:0-6860 GCA_044448845.1 Bacteroidia bacterium | reverse complement strand
GGTCAAAGGTCTGGCTGCAATCTTTCGTTTGCGCGGCAAGGTTCAGTGCAAGAAATAAAACCATTGCCAGTGTGATTTGCTTTTTCATGATTACTCCTGTTTTTTAAGTTCAAATGTGTAGATGCAACTACAATCGCCTTTCTCTTTCCATTCATATTTTTTATCCGCACTCAGGCAATAGATGGATTCATATTTTTCGATGCTCTCAACTACTCCACTCTGCATTTGGGTCCGGAGCGAACCCATGTAAACACCGTCCACGTAAATATCGATGTCCTGTTTGATATCGGTCGAAAAACTGATCAGGCATTTGGACGTGATACCACGGGTCTTCGATCTTGGTTTCAGGTAATTCCTCTGGCCGTTCACCTTGTCCTTCTTGATGTTGGTGTTGAGCCCGCGGGTTGGAGCAACGGCTGTAGCCTTTACTTGAATGCTTCGTTCACATTTTCCGGTTTGTGCGTTTGATGCAGTTGCGCATATACTCACTATGCCAAGTGCCAGGATTAGGTTTCTCATGTTGTTTAATTTTTAGGTTCTTTATTTTCTTTTACTATAATTTCTGAAACAAAGGTAGGTGCCACTGCAATTATAGGCAATACCTAACATAGGGTATTTATTTTTTGAACCGTTCAGGAAAATATTTTTTCATCAGTGCTTTGAATTCGGGTGTGTTGCGGATGTTATCAAGGGCTCTGGTTCTTTGAATATGACCGTAGTCATCAATGGTGGCTTTTTTGAAAACCCGCTCTAAATATTTCAACGCATTATTTTTATCTTTACTAAGTGAATAGGAACAAGCGAGATCGTAAAGCAACACTGGATCTTCAGCATCCAGATGTTCAGCTTTCAGGCAGTACTTAATAGCAAGGGGGTAATTCTTATCTTCATAAAAGTTTTCGCCAACATATTTAAGAAAAAAATAATCGTTTGATGTGTCACTTAAATTCATCATCATTTTTAAATAATGGTCTGCAGAGTCTTTCATTCCTTTTTTATTGAATATATCTGATAAATTCCGGAATGCCTGAAATCGGGTTTTCGCATCTTTAAATTCCAAAAGTTTATTTGAATACAGGTATGCCGAATCCAATTGATTTATTTCGAGATATAATTTAATCAGCCCGGCATAAGCGTAAGTAAACCGAGGACTCAGTTCAATTGATTTTTTAATATCCGAAACAGCAGATTCCGGAATACCTGGTTCTACGATATACCTATAATACATTGCTCTGAAAAAATACAAATACGCTGCTTTGGAATCTGTTTCGATGGCTTTATCGATAAAGGCTTTCACTTTTACATTATGGCGATTGTGGATTGCCTGCATGGCCAGTACTTTTGGCAGATATCCCAAACTCAACAACTTTTCATCTCCCAATATTTTTCTTAGCAATTCCATTGAACTTCCCATTTTCATTTGACGGGCTGGCATTTGTTCTAATCTGTCCTGAACGAATAAATCAATTGCTTCTGACACATCATTCATTATTGAGGCACACAAATTTCTTTTCATTAATGAAATCAATAAATGTGTTTGTTCGTTTTCAGGTATTCTGATAAGATAATAATAAGCAGTCGGCACATCATCTTCCCCCGGATTGTAATAAATTCCTTTATCCAGATATTCTTTGAATTTTTTATAATAATATTTTATTGAATCATTCAGTTTTGCGATCAATGATTCATCAAAACCTCTTACATCAATTGCTGCGAATGTTTGTGATTGTCCCCAATTTATTTTGCTCAAAATTTTAGTATCAACAGTTGAAACAACTGATTCCATATCGCCAAACACCATCGGATGCTGTGGCATCGGTATTGCACCTTCATGAACTTTCTCACTGAGGTAAAGATTTAATTCGTACAACGAAACCTTTCCGTCTTTGTCTTTATCAGCCAACCCCGCCATCCCATTGATGAGTTCGTAAGAAAATAATCCACGACCGTTTCCCCATTGCTTTCCTTCCAGCGAAAGTTCGCCTGGTTGACATGAAAGAATTTTCACCTCATCTTTCCATTTATCTTTTAAAACAGTTGCAGTGGCTTCCATACCTTCTCTTCCGCCTGCCAGATTTCCCGAATGACAGGCATCGGCTATAAAAATAACCTGAACTCCGTTTGAAGAAAGTGTTGCCAAATATCCTTTGAGCAACAAAATTGAAATCGCCCCGCTTGCATACACAACTTTCGGTGCATCGTAAGGAAGCAGGTAAGCATCCTGGGTGATGATCCGTGATTCCATATCGCCATGTCCACTGAAATAAATAAAAACCTTGTCGCCTTTTTTTGCAAGCGATGTGATGTAATCCACGTTGGTCCATATCTCACCGCTTTTTGCATTCTCATTCAATAAAAGAATGATGTTGTTTGAATCAACACCTGTTGCTTTCAGGTATTCATAAAAAGCAAATGCATCTTTGTCGGCAAACTGCAACGAAGGAATTGCAGGATTTTTATATTTAGAAATTCCAGCAATTAAAGCGTAAGTTTTTCCTTCGGCAGTTTTTTGTGAAGCCGGAGCAACACTCACACCTTTAGTTTGCTGGGCATGCAACGAAAATAAAAATGCAAAAAATAGAATTAGGACAAGAATTTTTTTCATCAATTATTTTTTGAATTGTTCAGGAAAATATTTTTTCATCAGTTTTTCAAACTCCGGTGTGTTCCTTATTTTATCGAGGTCATAATTGTAATCAATGGCCTTATAATCATCGTATCCTTCCTCAAGAGATTTATTCAGAAAGAACACTGCCTGGTTCACATCATCCAAACCCAGGTAACACATGGCTATCTTATAGTCTATTTCTTTCAGGTAATCATTCGAACTTTTCGTATTCGATTGCAACCTGTTTTTCCTGATTTGCTTTGCATAGAGTTTTTTGCTTTCATTGAGCAGGAGCAGTGCCGATGAATATCTTTTGAATTCATAAAGCGAATTGCCGATCTCCCTGCAATCGATCGCAGCATAGGAAGAATCTGAAACCAACGGTTCTTTCAAAAATTTCAACGCATAATATTCCAATGAATCCGGCTCATAATTGGCATCCGATATTCCACAGTAAAGGACATAAACGATCCTGTCGTACCGGTGATTAAAATTTTCCAACGCATAACGAAGTCTTGCCTTTGCAGTATGGTCGGTGAAGCTGAATGCCGCGGAAAATACATACCCCATTCCCCAGTTTGGCCTCAGTTTAGTGCACTTCCTGAAATCGCTGCTGCCTTCGGGATAATCACCAATGATATAATTTGCCCTGCCCCTTAACGTGTAAAGGTATGTCGCTCCCGAATCATATTTCAAAGCCGAATCGATCAAAATGATATTCGAGTTTGCTTCCGCAATTTTAAAATCCTTTGAATCGCTGTTGGCCATCGATGAATTCATATCCTGATTAAAACTGGTACCTTTCGGATTATTGATCGCAAATGCCCTGGATCGTTCATTGTAATCCGAATCGATCTTATTGACATTGGCGTATGCTTTACCGAATATGGTCGGTGCAATATCAAAAAACAGCGCCTTGGGATAATAACCGAGGCTCTTTAATTTATCTATACCGAGGAGTTCTACCAGAACTTTATTCTCTCTGCGGGTTTCAGCCATTTCATCCTGCGTGATATTGAAAATGTTTTCGGTGTATGAATTTAATTTAAGATTAAGCCGGTCGATGAGGGCTGCCGAAAGATTTCGTTTCATAACGGCCACCAGCATGGTAGTGGATCCATCCTTCGGTATCCGCTGGTAATAATAATAAGAGGAGTATGGCGAATTCAGTCTTTCGGCAAAGATCCCGCTGTCGAGATACATTTTGAATAAATGATAATTGTTTTTTACCGAGTCGTGCAAATTGTCCAAAAGAGATTCGTCAAAACCTTTCAGGTCCACTTTGGAATAAGAATCCGTGAACGAATTGATGCGCGATAAAAAAGGAAGATTTACTTTTCCAAGGCTGGTTTCCATGTTCCCGTTCACCTGCGGATACTGGGGAAGCGGATCAGCCTGTTCGGGTACTTTGAGATTCAGATACCTGTTCAGTTCCCCGAGAGATACTTCTCCGTCACCGTTCTTATCGGCATGTCCGGCCAGTGCATTGGTGAGTTCGAACGAAAACAAACCTCTGCCGCCTCCCCATTGGTTTCCTTCCAGTGAAAGTTCACCGGGCTGGCACGAAAGAATTTTTATCTCGCTTTTCCAGTTCTCCTTTAAAGTGGCTACCAGCGCCTGCTTACCTTCACGACCTCCCGCCAGGTTTCCCGAGTGGCAGGCATCTGCAATAAAGATGACCTGCACACCTTTGGACGAGAATGTCTCAAGCCAGCTTTGAAGATGATAAACCGGTACGGCACTTCTCACGTACATCACATCCGGTGATTCGTAAGTAAGCAGGTACGCATCCTTGTTTATGTTCTTCGTTTCAAAATCTCCGTGACCACTGAAATATAATATCAACCGGTCATCTTTTTTAACTATATCCACCAGGAATGCAATACTCGACCAGAATTCACCGCTTGTTGCTTTCTCATTCAGCAGGATAGTGATGTTGTTCGAATCCACCCCGCTCGAGATGAGGTATTGCCTGAAAATGTCCGCATCCTTATCGGCAAATTGAAGCGAAGGGATCTTCGGATTCTGGTATTTTGAAATTCCGACAATCAGTGCGTAGGTTTTACCTCCTTTGGAATTCATTGTTTCGGAAGGGACCTTGACTCCCTTGGTTTGTTGGGCTTCTGCATGGATCGTGAAGATCAAACTGAAAACGATACCGATAAAATTTTTCATGAGTTTATTTTTTGATTTGGTCGGGAAAATATTTTTGCATGAGGACTTTGTATTCTACAGACGGTCGGATGAAATCGAGATTTATATCACGACTGATCTGTTCAGGTTCATTCATTCCTTTTTCGATGGCGAGCTCTAAATATTTCAGTGAATTCTTTTTGTCTTTCATCATCGAATAGCAGCGGGCAAGGTCATAGTTGCAGTCGAACCGGGTTTGAACACCCGACTGCACGCATTGTTGAAACTCTTCAACCGCTTTCCGGTATTCTTTCTTTTCGAAATAAATGAGACCGGTCATATACACGGCTTCATAATATTTTTCATTCTTTTCACCGCCCAGTTTTATTTTATCCAAGTAAACGAATGCTTTATTATACTCTTTCAGCGCTACCAGGCCTTGCATCAGGAAAGGAAATGCCATCGAAAAATGCGTGGGTGAATTAATGGTTTCCGGGTGCTTTGCAACGAACGCATCGGCACGTAGTAAATAGGTTTTGGCTGCATCCGTTTCATTCGCTTCCGCATAATTGGCCATGATCATGCTGTAGCAAACAAATTCGTAAGACGAATCAAGGACCAGTGATTGTAAAAGAATAGCGTTGGCCTCATGGTATTTTTTCATTCCGGAATAAGATGCCGAAATATTCCAGTAGGGCGTTAAAAATTTCGGAGAGATCGCAATGGCTTTTTGAAATTCAACGATGGCGAGACTGTCGTTCACGCCTTGTAACGACAAGCCTTTCATCAATCTAAGTAATGCGGAATTGGGGTCAATGCTCAGTGCCGAATCCAGTAGCGATTTGAATGATTCATTGACTGAATAAAACGTGAGCCGGTTGTATAATTCTTCAAACACCAGGCTTGAATAAATACCGAGTGAAATTAATTTCCCGCGGTCGAAGAAATGCTGAAGCACGAATGCCGAACCTGTTTTATTCTGAATGGAATCCCATTGGTTGTTGATCACCCCGTTGCTGAAGTTCCTGATCCCGGCAAAGGCTTCCGCTTCGAGGTTTCGTTTCATGATCGATTTTAAAAGTCCGGTGTTCTCTTTCTCTTCAATTTTTTCATAATAATAAAATGCAGAAGGAACATTTTCCCCGTTGTATAATTTTCCCTCATCTAAGTATTTTTTATACAACCGGTAATTTAAAATGATGGAATCCGGTAAACCTTTGAGAAGTCCTTCCACTGTGCCTTTCAGCTCAACGGGAGAAATTTCTGCAGTGGTACCGGGAGCTTGAATTTTATTGGCATATGTTTTATTTACGGTGGAAATAACGGTTTGCATGTTTCCGGCTACAACAGGATACTGCGGAACCGGGCTGGCCTGTTCCGAAACTTTTTCGGATAAATATATATTCAGTTCACCGAGTGTTACCTTTCCGTCTTTGTTTTTATCTGCATTTCCGGCTAATCCGTTTATCAATTCGAAAGAAAATAACCCTCTTCCGTTTCCCCATTGTTTTCCTTCCAAAGAAATTTCACCGGGCTGGCAACTCAAAATTTTTATTTCATCTTTCCAGCTTCCTTTCAATACGTTTGAGAGGTTGGTCAGTCCTTCCGCACCTCCTGCAAGATTCCCGGAGTGGCATGCATCCGTGATCACAAAAGCACGAACTCCTTTTGATGATAAAGTGGAAATGTAAGATTGAAGTGTTTGAATTTTAAGTGCGCTGATCGCGTAAACTTTCGAAGGCGCATCGAATGGAAGCAAATATCCGTCATTGGTGATAACACGCGATTCCACATCACCGTGCCCGCTGAAATAAAAATAAACTTTGTCGCCTTCCTTTACTTTGTTGGTGCAAATTTCATCAAGGTCGAGAATGATGTTCATGTAACTTGCATTCTCGTTTACAAGCAGGTTGATGTTCGCTGAGTCCACACCGATTACCAACAAGTAATCCCGGAACGCCACCGCATCTTTACCGGCAAATTGCAAACGCGGAATCTCCATGTTTTTGTAATTGGATATCCCAACAATTACCGCATAAGTTTTTCCGTTCGTATTTTTTGGAGGCGCAGCAAGCATGCTCACGCCCTTTACCTGCTGGGCATGCAAGGAAATGAAGAG